>NZ_JAIBFH010000097.1 GCF_019459675.1 Arenimonas sp. | reverse complement strand
CCGCCACCACCCCCGCTCCCCCGGGCCGGCCGCCCGCAAACCCCTCCCCCCCCACCCCCCACCCGGGGCCCGCCCAAACCACCGCGGCCGCGTTCGGCCTGCCCAGCGGTCCGTCGCTGCTGGGCGGTCCGAACTACGCCTGGGGCGGCTCGTGCGCCAATGCCACCGGCCTGTGCCTGAACCCGGTGCCCAACATCCCGACCCAGGTGACGCAGTACCTGACGCCCAACGGCGGCCGTGCCGACCCGAACGCGCTGTACAGCATCTGGGGCGGCGCCAACGACATCTTCGCCGCGCTGACGCTGGACCCGGCCAACGCCCAGGCCCGCACCGTCGCCGCCGCCACCGCCTACGTGCAGCAGATCGGTCGCCTGCAGGCGGCCGGCGCGCGCTACATCGTGGTGTACAACCTGCCCAACCTTGGCGCCACCCCGCAGTTCGGCTCCACGGCCAGCGCCGGTTCGGTGTCGCAGATCACGGTGGTCTACAACTCCGCGCTCAGCACCGGCCTGGGCTCGCTGGGCGAAGGCCTGATCTCGATCAACACCTTCGGCCTGATCAGCGAAATCACCTCCAACCCGGGCCTGTACGGCTTCACCAACGTCACGGGCCAGGCCTGCGGCGCCGGCTCGAGCTCGGTGGCCTGCGGTCCGGCCGGCTCCGGCCTGCCGTTCACCTACCCGACGGGCGCCAACAACACCTTCCTGTTCGCCGACGGCGTGCATCCCACCGGTGCCGCGCACGCGATTCTGGCCAACGTGGTGCTGTCCACCATCGCCGCGCCGGTGCAGGTTTCGTATGCCGGTGAAGGCGGCGTCCAGGTTGCCGAGAACCACAGCCGCGCCGTCAATGACGAACTGATGTCGGACTTCCAGCTCAATCTTGAAACCGGCAGCGTGCGCGGCTACGCCACGGCGCAGTACGGCCAGCAGGACTTCGACGACAACGCCGGCACCAACATCCTGGGCGGCGAAGCCGACGTGCTGACGCTCACCCTGGGCGCCAACCACCGCATCGCCGACAACGCGTACTGGGGTGTGGCGCTGTCGCTGGGCAACCACGACAACGACATCGCCAGTGCCAACCTCGACAGCCGCGCGGTGCTGGCGTCCATCGGCGGTGCGCTTCGCTTCGGCAGCGGCGGCTACGCCCACGGCTCCATCAGCGGCGGCTCCACCAGCGTGGACATCGAGCGCTACATCGAAATGGGCCCGACCACGCGCACCGAGGAAGGCTCCACCAACGCCCGCCAGCTGGGCGCGGAGTTCGGCCTGGGCTGGCTGTTCGGTTCGTCCGAGGGCATCCAGCACGGTCCGTTCGCCAGCGCGCATTGGATGAACCAGCAGATCGGCAACTTCGCCGAGGGCAGCGGCAGCGCGACCTCGATGAACTTCGCCGATTTCGACCGCGATTCGTTCATCACCCGCGCGGGCTACCAGCTGATGGGCAACATGGGTTCGGATGGCAACAGCATCCGTCCGTTCGCCCGCGTGGCCTGGAACGAGGAAGACAAGGACGGCCAGATCCAGGTCAACGCCGGTTCGAACACCATGCCGGGCCGCTTCACGCTCGGTGGCTTCACGCCGTCGAAGGATTGGATGACGGCCGAGCTGGGCGTGAACTTCGAGATGGGTGACAACATCACCGCGTTCGCCGCCTACACGGGCCGCTTCAGCGATGACCAGCAGGGCCGCGACGGCCTGAGCCTGGGCATGCGCGTCGCCTTCTAAGCCACCGCCTGCGCAACATCCAAAGGCCGCCCTCCGGGGCGGCCTTTTTTTTGCCTCTTCGCCCAAGTCCTGGGACGGCGCTTGGCGCCCGGTGCCCGGTGCTCGGCGCCCAGTGCACGGTGCCGTCGCCACCGCGGAAGCGAGGGTCACTTCCTGC
>NZ_JAIBFH010000077.1 GCF_019459675.1 Arenimonas sp. | reverse complement strand
TGTCAAAAACAACCACACCAAGAACACCCGCGCCGGTACGGGCACTAAGCTCAACAGCGCCTACGACGCCCGCGGCGGGCGGCTGGGCAACCGCGCCGCGGTGGGCCGGTTCGACAATACGGTTGATCTTTCCGGCACGAGTGCTGGTGGCTGACAGGATTGCGCATCGTTTCCGGACACCCGAGCTGCTGCAGACTGCCCTGAGGCATCGCAGCGCCGGGACACCCAACAACGAGCGGCTGGAGTTCCTCGGCGACGCCCTGGTCAACCTGGTCGTTGCCGAAGCCCTGCACGAACGCTGGCCGAAGGCCGACGAAGGCACCCTGACCCGTGCGCGCGCCAGCCTGGTGCGCGAGTCCGCGTTGGCCGAAGTGGCCCGCCCGCTCGAGCTGGGCGCGCGCATCGAGTTGGGCCCTGGCGAGATGAAAAGCGGCGGCCACCGCCGCGACTCGATCCTGGCCGACGCGGTGGAAGCCATTGTCGCGGCCATCCACCTGGACGCCGGATTCGAAACCTGCCGCGCCGTGGTGATGCCCTGGTTCGAGCCCATGCTTGCCGAGCTGCCGACCGGCAAGGCCGCCAAGGATCCCAAGACCCGCCTGCAGGAATGGCTGCAGGGGCGGCAGCTGCCGCGGCCAAGCTACCGGCTGGTGGAGACGCACGGCGACGACCACGCCCGCATCTTCCTGGTCAGCTGCGAAACCACCGACCCCATCCACGCCGAGCTGGCCGAGGCCGCCTCGCTGCGCGCCGCCGAACAGCAGGCGGCCGAACGCCTGCTTGCGAAACTGGAGAAAAAGTGAACACCGTTCCCCCGACTGAAGCCGCGTTCCGCGCGGGCACCATTGCGGTGCTTGGCCGCCCGAACGTGGGCAAGTCCACCTTGATCAACGCCATGGTGGGCGCCAAGGTGAGCATCGTCTCGCCGCGGCCGCAGACCACGCGCCATCGGCTGCTGGGCATCGCCACGTTCCCCGAGGGGCAGCTGCTGCTGGTGGATACCCCCGGCATCCACGGCCAGCAGAAGCGCGCGATGAATCGAATGATGAACCGCGCGGCGCGCGGTGCGGTGGAGGGCGTGGATGCGGCGCTGCTGGTGATCGAGGCCGGGCGATGGACCGACGACGATGCCCTGGCCTACCAGGCGCTCAAGACCTCGGGCGTGCCCTGCGTGCTGGTGATCAACAAGGTGGACAAGGTGACCGACAAGGCCGCGCTGCTGCCTTTCATCGCCGAAGTGACCAAGGAGCGCGATTTCAGCTCCGTCTATCCGCTGTCGGCCCTGAAGAAGCGCGGCCTCGACGGCCTGGTGAAGACCCTGCTCAAGCTGGTGCCGGAATCGGAGCCGCTGTACGCCGACGACGAGATCACCGACCGCAGCGAACGCTTCCTGGCCGGCGAACTGGTGCGCGAACAGCTGATGACCCGGCTGGGCGACGAGCTGCCTTATTCGGCCACCGTTGAAATCGAGAAGTTCGAGCTCGACGGCGAAATGCTGCGCATAGCGGCGGTGGTCTGGGTGGAGCGCGAAGGCCAGAAGCCGATCGTCATCGGCAAGGGCGGCGAGCGTCTCAAGGCGATCAGCACCGGTGCCCGCATCGGCATGGAAAAGCTTTTCGACCGCAAGGTCTTCCTGGAGACCTGGTGCCGCGTGCGCGAGGGCTGGTCGGACGACGAGGCCGCGCTGCGCCGGTTCGGCTATTCCGACTGACATGGCCCGCTGCACGCTGGCCCATCCGGACTGACCGGCGTGCGGATCGAGGCGCAACCAGCCTTCGTGCTGCACGCGCGGCCCTGGCGCGAAACCAGCCTGATCGAGGAGCTGTTGACCCGCGACCATGGCCGCGTGGCGGTGATCGCCCGTGGCGTGCAGGGCGCCAAACGCCACCCGCTGCGCGCCGCGCTGCAGCCGCTGCAGTGGCTGCGCGTTGATTTCCTGCCGCGCGGTGAGCTGGCCCGGCTGCTGCAGGCCGAGGCCCTGGATGCGGCGCCGCTGCTGCAGGGCGAGGCCCTGATGGCGGCGTTCTACCTCAACGAACTGCTGCTGCGGCTGCTGCCGCGGCAAGACCCCGCTCCGGCGCTTTTTGAGCGCTATGCCCAGGTGCGGCAGTCGCTGGCGGGGGCCGACCCCCTGGCCTGGACGCTGCGTCGGTTCGAGCGCGATCTGCTGGAGCTGCTGGGCTACGGGCTGCCGCTGGACCAGGGCGAAGACGGTGAGCGGCTCGACCCCGCCGGGCGCTACCGGCTGGATGCGGAGCTGGGGCCGGTGCGCGACCGCGCGCACGGCGCCGGATCCACCAGCGGCGCGGCCCTGCTGGCCCTGGCCGACGACAGGCTGCCGCCGCCGGGGCAGCTGGCCGAGCTGCGCGCGGCGCTGCGCGGCGTGCTGCAAAGCCACCTGGGGCCGCAGCCGCTGAAGTCCTGGGGCCTGCTGTCGGAGCTGGCCCGCATCAACAGGCCCTGATCATCGCGCGAAGGCGCCGGCTTGCCATTGGAAAACCGCCTGCGCCGCCGCATCGCCCGGTGCGCGCGACAGCGCCTGCACGGCCTGCAGCAGCGGCGCCGCGCCCACGTAGCTGCAGCTGGCCTTGAGCCGATGCAGCTGCGCCTGCGCACGGGCCGGATCGCCATCGGCGAGGGCGGCGGCGATGTCGGCAGCCTGTGCGGGCAGTTCGGCCAGGAACAGCGCCCGCAGCGACTGCACCGCTTCCGGGCTGCCGCCCAGCGCGGTCAGCGCCATCGGGTCGTCCCAGCGGGCTTCCCCGTCAATCGTGCCGATGCCCGGTGCCTGCAGCCAGCCACGCACTGCGCGCTGCAGCGCCTGGCAGGAAGCGGGCTTGGTCAACACGGACAGGAAGCCGTCGCGTCGCAGCTGCTCATGGGCCTGTGGCTGGTCGTCCGCGGTGAGCGCCAGCGCCGGCACGCGCAGCCCGTCCTGGCGAAGCTCGCGCAGCAGCGCACCGCCATGGCCGTCGGGCAAGTGGGCGTCGAACAGCCAGAGTGCCTGGCCCGGGTCGGCCAGGCGACGCGCTGCCGCCAGGGTGCCGGCTGTTCGACCTCGGCCGGCAGCACCGCAAAAGC
>NZ_JAIBFH010000003.1 GCF_019459675.1 Arenimonas sp. | reverse complement strand
CGCGCAGCGCGCTGCACCCTCTGTGGGATACAAAAAAGCCCGCTTTTGGCGGGCTTTCCGTGCGGTTCGCGCTCTGACCGAACCACCAATTGGCTGGGAGACTAGGATTCGAACCTAGATAGGCAGAGTCAGAGTCTGCAGTCCTACCGTTAGACGATCCCCCAATACGGGGTCGCCGCCAGAGCTTGAAGCGATTAGCGCTTCGAGAACTGGGTGGCGCGGCGAGCCTTGTGCAGGCCAACCTTTTTACGCTCGACTTCGCGGGCATCGCGGGTCATCAGGCCGGCCTTGCGCAGGTCGGGCTTGAGCGTGTCGTTGTATTCCACCAGCGCGCGGGCGATGCCCAGGCGGATGGCGCCGGCCTGGCCGGTGATGCCGCCGCCGGCGACGGTGACGGTGAAGTCGAACTTGTCACCCATCTGGCTGACGACCAGCGGCTGGCGCACGATCATGCGCGAGGTCTCGCGGCCGAAGAACTCGTCGACCGGGCGGCCGTTGACGAGGATCTTGCCGCTGCCCGAACGCATGAACACGCGGGCGGTGGAGGACTTGCGACGGCCGGTGCCGTAGTTCTGTTCGATAGCCATGTCTGTGCCTTAAGCCTTGAAGTCCAGAGCCTGCGGCTGCTGGGCAGAATGCGGATGCTCCGAGCCCTTGTAGACCTTGAGCTTGCGGTACATGGCGCGGCCGAGCGGGTTCTTCGGGAGCATGCCCTTGACGCCGATCTCGATCACGCGCTCCGGGTGTGCGTCCAGAATCTGGCCCAGCGACTGGGTCTTCAGGTTACCGACGTAGCCGGTGAAGCGGTGGTACTTCTTGTCCTGCAGCTTGTTGCCGGTGACGTGGATCTTCTCGGCGTTGATCACGACGAGGTAGTCACCCGTATCAACGTGCGGGGTGTAGTCAGGCTTGTGCTTGCCGCGAAGGCGGATCGCGAGTTCCGAGCACAGACGGCCCAGGGTCTTGCCGCTGGCATCGACCACGTACCAGTCTTGCTTGACGGTCTGGGCGTTGGCGCTGACGGTCATGGTCTTCATGACGGCTCCAAAATATAGAAATCGGGGTGGAAAGAGGCGGAATGATAGCGGCCCTTTGCGGCTCGCGCAAGCCCGGCTGAGCCCCGTGCTAGCATCCCGCCATGCCCGCCCTGCCCGACCCGGCCCTTCGCGCCGCGCCCCCAGCGCCTGCCGACGCGGCCCTGGTGGCCCTGGCCGACCGCTGCGTGCAGTGCGGTTTGTGCCTGCCGCATTGTCCCACTTATCGGCTCGACCAGACCGAGGCCGAATCCCCGCGCGGCCGCATCGCCTACATCAAGGCGGTGGCGCAGGGGGGCCTGGCGCCTACGCTGGCCGGCGACCTTCATCTTGATCACTGCCTGGGCTGCCGGCGCTGCGAGCCGGTCTGCCCGGCCGGAGTGTCCTATGGCGAACTGCTGGTGGGTGCGCGCGCGGCCCAGGCCGCCAGGCATGCGCCGGCACCGGCCTTGCGCGCCGCAGGCTGGCTGTTGGCCCGCCCGCCGCTGCTGGGCCGCCTGGTGGACCTGCAGCGTGCCGTCGGCGCCTGGCTGCCGGCGGCCCTTCGCCCCCGCCTGCCGCCGGCGCCGCCCGCGGTTGAAATGCCGGCACCGCCGGCCGTCGCGAAGGCCGAAGTAGCCGTTTTCGTGGGATGCATCGCCGACCGCTACGAATCGGGCACGCGTGCCGGCCTGGCCCGGCTCCTGGCCGCGGCCGGCATCGTCGTGGCGCTGCCCGAAGGCCAGGGCTGCTGCGGCGCCGCCGCCGCGCATGCGGGCGACCCGGCAACGGGGGGCAGGCTGGCCGCCGCCCACCCCCCGGCATTAGCCGGCCGCGCCCGCGGGCTATGCCTGGGCCCCCGCTGGCAGGGCAGCCTCGCCCGCCGCCGGGCGGGCGCCGCGCCGGTGGAAGACGCGCTGGCCGCGCTGGACCGGCTCGGCGACCAGCTGCGCTGGCGTCCGGCGCATCGGCGCGTGGCGCTGCACCTGCCCTGCACACAGCGCAGCGTGGTGCGCAGCGAAAGCGCGCTGCGGCGACTGCTGCAGCGCATCCCCGGCCTGGACCTGGTCGAACTGCCCGACACCGGCTGCTGTGGCGCCGCCGGCCTGCACCAGTTGGCCGAACCCGCCCGCGCCGACGCCCTGCGCGCGCCCGTGCTGCAGGCGCTGGCCGAAAGTGGTGCCACCGAGCTGCTGTCGGCGAACATAGGATGCCGCCTTCACCTCGCCACTGGCACGATAATGCCGGTACGCCACCCCATCGATTTCCTGGCCGAGCATCTGGCATGACTCCTACCCGCCGCTTCAGCCCGCTGGACCGCCTGCTGATCGAGGCCCAGCACTCCCTCGGCACCAGCCTGGGCCGTGCCCGCGCCGAGCGTCCCAACCCCGCCGGCACGGTGCCCGACCTGCAGCTCGATGAGCCCGAACGCCGGCACGCCGCCGGCCTGATGCGCATCAACCACACCGGCGAGGTCTGCGCACAGGCGCTGTACGTCGGCCAGGCCGCGGTGGCCCGCGACGCCGCAACGCGCGCCCAGCTCGAACACGCCGCGCAGGAAGAAACCGACCACCTGGCCTGGTGCGCCGACCGGCTGGAAGAACTCCACAGCCGGCCCAGCCTGTTCAACCCGATCTTCTACGCCGGCAGCTACGCCATCGGCCTGGCCGCGGGCCTGCGCGGCGACGGCTGGAACCTGGGCTTCGTGGTCGAGACCGAACGGCAGGTGGAGGCGCATCTGGAAGAACACCTGGCCCAGCTGCCGCCCGGGGACGAGCGCAGCCGCGCCATCATCCGCACCATGAAGCAGGACGAAGCCCGCCACGCCGACGAGGCCCTGGACGCGGGCGCACGCCTGCTGCCCCCGCCCATACCGCGACTGATGGCCCTCAGCTCACGCCTGATGAAGCTGGTCGCCTACCGGGTCTGACCATCCCTGGCCTGGCCCACGCCAGGCTGGCTTTTCAGGCCGGCGAAGTGAGCTTGAGGCCGATGATGCCCGCCAGGATCAGGCCGATGCAGGCCAGCCGCGGCCAGGCCGCCGACTCGCCGAACAGCGCGATGCCCAGGATGGCGGTACCCACGGCACCGATGCCAACCCAGACCGCGTAGCCGGTGCCGATCGGGATTTCCTTGAGCGCCAGCGCCAGGAACCAGAAGCCCACCGCCATCGCGGCCACGGTCACCGTACTGGCCAGGGGCCGGGTGAAGCCTTCGGAATACTTCAGGCCGATCGCCCAGACGATCTCGAGCACGCCGGCGATTGCCAGATAGACCCATGCCATTTCACTACTCCCTTGCGTGTCTTCAGAAACAACAACGGCCCGGGGCTGTCGCGCCGGACCGTCGTCGGTGGTTCATCGCCCCATCGGGCGCGCGGGTCGTCCCGCGG
>NZ_JAIBFH010000037.1 GCF_019459675.1 Arenimonas sp. | reverse complement strand
CCTTGCGCTGTTCGGCCGAGTTGATCGTCGCCACCGCGTTGAGCAGCAGGTTGTTCAGCTCGTAGGTTTCGATCAGGTCCGAGTTCCAAACCAGCGAACGGTCGGAGACCTTGACGTCCTGGAAGGAGTCGAAGATTTCGGCCATCTTGGCGCAGCCCTCTTCCAGCGTCTTGCTGGTACGGAACACCGCCGCGTCGTTCTGCATGGTGCGCTGCATGCGATCGCGGATGACCGAGGTCGGGGTGTCGCCGTTGGCGTAACGCAGCTTGTCGAGCAGGCCCAGGGCCTTGTCGCACGCATCGGACGGCAGGGTCTTGTGCGGCTGGCCCGGCTTGATGGTGTCGGCGCAGCGGTTGGCCACCGCACGGCCGAACACGACCAGATCCAGCAGCGAGTTCGAGCCCAGGCGGTTGGCGCCGTGCACGGACACGCAGGCCGCTTCGCCGATGGCGTACAGGCCCGGCACGACCGCATCGGGGTTGTCGCCGACCTTGCGCACGACTTCGCCGTGGTAGTTGGTCGGGATGCCACCCATGTTGTAGTGCACGGTCGGGATGACCGGGATCGGCTGCTTGTGCACGTCCACGCCGGCGAAGATGCGGGCGCTTTCAGCGATGCCCGGCAGCTTGTCGTCGATGACGCCCGGGCCGAGGTGGGTCAGCTCGAGCAGGATGTGATCCTTGTGCTCGCCGACGCCGCGGCCTTCGCGGATCTCGATGGTCATCGAACGCGACACCACGTCGCGCGAGGCCAGATCCTTGTAGTGCGGTGCATAGCGCTCCATGAAGCGCTCGCCGGCCGAGTTGCGCAGGATGCCGCCTTCGCCGCGCACGCCTTCGGTGATCAGGCAGCCGGCGCCGTAGACGCCGGTGGGGTGGAACTGCACGAACTCCATGTCCTGCAGCGGCAGGCCGGCGCGCAGCGCCATGCCGCCGCCGTCGCCGGTGCAGGTGTGCGCCGACGTGGCGCTGAAGTAGGCGCGGCCGTAGCCTCCCGTGGCCAGCACGGTGCCCTGGCCGCGGAACAGGTGCATCTCGCCGGTGGCCATGTCCATGGCCAGCACGCCGCGGCAGGCGCCCTCCTCGTCCATGATCAGGTCGAGCGCGAAGTATTCGATGAAGAACTCGGCCTGGTGCGCCAGCGACTGCTGGTACAGCGTATGCAGGATGGCGTGGCCGGTGCGGTCGGCGGCGGCGCAGGTGCGCTGCGCGGTGCCCTGGCCGTAGTGTGTGGTCATGCCGCCGAAGGGACGCTGGTAGATCTTGCCGTCTTCGGTGCGCGAGAACGGCACGCCCTGGTGCTCGAGTTCGATCACCGCGGGGATGGCCTCGCGGCACATGTATTCGATCGCATCCTGGTCGCCCAGCCAGTCCGAGCCCTTGATGGTGTCGTAGAAGTGGAAGCGCCAGTCGTCTTCGCCCATGTTGGCCAGCGCGGCGGAAATGCCGCCCTGCGCCGCGACGGTGTGCGAGCGGGTCGGGAACACCTTGCTGATGCAGGCGGTCTTGAGGCCCTTCTGGGCCAGGCCGAAGGTGGCGCGGAGGCCGGCACCGCCGGCACCCACGACGACCATGTCGTAGGTGTGCTCGTGGATTTTGTAAGCGGACGTCATGGCGGCCTCAGGCGGTAAAGACGATGCGGCCGATGGCCAGCAGGGCGGCGATGGCCGCCAGCGCGTAAACGAACTTGATGATGATCTGCAGGACGATTTCCGCGGCGCCATGCACGTAGTCCTCCACCACCACCTGCAGGCCAAGACGCGCGTGCCAGAACAGCGACAGCACGAAGGCCGCCAGCAGCGTGGCGCTCAGCGGCTCGGCGATGGCGCTGCGCACCTGGTCCTGCCCGGCGCCCAACAGACCGACCGAGAAAAACACGAACCAGGGCGTCAGCAGCGCCAGGGCGATGGCGGTGAGGCGCTGGTTCCACCAGTGACCGGTGCCGTCCTTGGCCGAACCCAGGCCCTTGGCCGTGGAAAGCGGGTTGCGCAGGTTCATGCCAGGCCTCCCAGGGCGAACCACCAGAGCACGGCGGTCAGTACCACCGACAGTGCGAGCACGGCGTAGCCGCTGGCGTAGGCGTTGGGCAGGTCGTAGCCGCGCCCCGCGTCCCAGAACAGGTGCCGGATGCCGTTGAGGAAGTGGTAGACCAAGCAGGCCGAGAAGACGAACAGGGCCAGCTTGCCCACCATCGAGCCCATCACGCCGTTGAAGGCATCGAAGGTTTGCGCGTTGCCCGCGGCGGCAACCAGCCAGGCAACCAACACCAGGCTGCCCAGGGCCAGCACCACGCCGGTGCCGCGGTGGGCAATGGACATCATGCTGGTGAGCTGCGGCCGGTAGTACGGGCCGATCATGAACGGGGAAAGCGGTCGTTTCGGCGTCGCCATGGGCTGCGCTCTTCTCAAGGTCAGGAGGGGAGTTTGGGGCAAGCGGTGTGTTCGCTGCGTCAGAAGTCTATGCAGCGCCCGTTCTTTTCCCAGTCGCCGTAGCGCGTGGGATCGGGTCCGTCACGCCCGCCATGTTCGACCGGGCGCGGGGCATCAGCCTCGGTGGCGGGGTCGGGACGACGCGGTACCGGCTCGGTGTCAGGCGCTGTATCGCCTATGATTCGGGGCTCGTTGGCCATGTCCCAATGTTAAGTCCCCGCGCCCATGACGTTCAAGACAAATCTCGACACCGTCCTTTGCCCTGCCCTCGCCGGCTTCAGCGTGGTGGAGGTGCAGGGGCGCGATGCGGCTTCCTTCCTGCAGGCACAGGCCATGAACGACGTGGCGGCGCTCACGCCGGGGCGTTGGCAGTGGAACGGCCTGCTGACCGCCAAGGGCCGCGTGATCGCACTGTTCGCGCTTGCCAACGTGGCGCCCGAGCGATTCCTGCTGGTGCTGCCCGACCTGGCCGGTGCCGACCTGGTGGCGCACCTGCAGCGCTTTGTCTTCCGCAGCAAGGTGTCGCTTCGGGACGCGCCCGGCCTGGTGGCCGCCTCGGGTCCGGCGGCGGCCACCAGCGACGTTGGCGCCATCGCGGGCGATCCCGACCACGGCTTCGCCCTGGACTTCAGCGGCGAGGGTGGCCAGCGCTGGCTCTGGCTGCTGCCGCCCTCGCATCCCGCGATCGGCCCTTCCGATGGGGCCGTCGACGCGCACTGGCGCGCCCTGGACATCGCCCACGGGCTGCCCAGGCTGGCGGGTGAACAGCGCGAGGCCTACACCCCGCAGATGCTGTCCCTCGAGCGCCTGGGCGCCTTCAGCCTGAAAAAAGGCTGCTACCCCGGGCAGGAAATCGTGTCCCGCACCCATTACCTGGGCCAGGCCAAGCGCGTGCTGGCCAGGCTGAGGGGGCTGGGCCTGGCGCCCGGCCAGTCCGTGGAGGCCGCCGGCCAAGGCGTGGGCAGCCTCGTCTGCATCGACGCCAGCGGCACCCAGGCGCTGGCAGTCCTGACGGCGGATGCCGACGGCCCGCTGAGTTCGGGCGGGCGTCCCTGCACCCGGGAAAGCCTGCTGCAAGGCCTTGCCAGGCCCAGCTGAGACGGCCGTCACGATTGGCTTGTGCGCGCGATGTCTGCTATACCGCCGAGCACAGGGAGGACCACCAACATGAAGCTCAGCCACGGCCTTGCGGCCTTGATTTCGGTAATATTCGCGGCGCCCGCCATGGCCGCCGACTACACGCTCGCCGTCGAGCCCAATTTCCCGCCCGCGCAGGCTCAGCAGGTCTACAAGCCTCTGCTGGACTACCTGGCCAAGAGTACGGGCCACAGCTTCGCCCTCAAGACCGCGACCAACTACCACGTGTACTGGCGCGACCTGCGGTCGGGCGCCAAGACCGACTTCGCGTTCGAGGAAGCACACTTCACTGACTATCGCCGCGAGCGGCTGGGCTTCACCCCGCTGGTGCGCGTGGCCGAAGCCACCCGTTATTCCCTGCTGGCCGACGCGCCCGTGGCCGAGGGCGGCATCCAGGGGCTGATCGGCTACCGCGTGGTCAGCATGCCCGCGCCCAGCATGGGCTATCTGCTGCTGGGCGACCTGTACAAGAACCCGATCGCCCAGCCCGAGATCCAGTCCGTTGCCGCCAGCTGGAGGGACGGCGTCGAAATGGTGTTCTCGCAGGAGACCGAAGCGGCAATGGTGCCCAACTACATCGCCCAGACCTATCCCAACCTGATGGTGGTCTCGGAGTCGCGCGAGTTCACCGGCCGCGCGCTGAGCGCCGGCGGCACCGTGCCGGCGGACGTGCGCAAGGCGGTTTCCGAGGCCATGCTCAAGCTGCACGAGGACGACTCGCTGTACGAAGTGCTGGTGGAGCTCGGCGCCAGCCAGTTCGTGCCGGCCACCGCCGCCGAATACGCCGGCAACGAGCGCCTGCTGCGCGGCGTTTTCGGCTACAAGGCCAAGCCGGCCGCTGCGGCGCCGGCCGTGGTCACCGAGACGGAAGCCGAGGCGGAAGTGACGGGCGGCATCGAAGTTACCGCCGGCGGCTGAGGGCCGGGCTACAGGGCTTCGAAGTGGATGATGTCGCCGGTGTTCACGCCGAAGCTCTGACCCAGGCTGATGGTGCCTGACTTGCGCAGGTGCAGCTCGTCGCGATGCACCTTGAGCTCTTCGTCTTCACCAATGCGCACATAGGTGCCATTGGTGGAGCGGTCGGCCACCATGAAGTGGCCGCGCTTGTACTCAACCATGGCGTGGCTGCGGCTGACCCAGTCGGCTTCGATCACCAGGTGGTTGCCCGGCTCGCGGCCCATGCTGAAGGGCTGGGAATCGGGGCCCAGCTCGACCAGCTGGCCCCGGTGCCGCAGGCGCAGCACGGCACCCTGCACGCCCCCGTCGCCGCTGCGGATGGCGCTTTGCACCATGGTCATGCCCGACGTGTCTTCCTGCCAGACCAGGTCCACGATCTCGATCGGCAGCAGCTTGCCGCTGACCCGCGCCTTGCCCAGGCTGCGCGCCTCGGGCACCTTGCCCGTCAGGCTGTCGTAGGTGGCCGCGGTGGTGACCACCTGTTCACGCTTGGCCAGCGACCCCATCCGGGCGGCGGTGTTCACGGCGTCGCCGTAGACGTCGCCGTCGTCCTCCTCCAGCGCGTCGCCGTGGTGGAGCCCGATACGCACCGCCAGGCTGTCGCGGACGAAGTCGATGTCGCGGCCCATTCTGCGCTGCATGTCGCAGGCGGCCAGGATGCCGTTGAGCGCGCCCGGGAACGTGCACATGATTTCGTCGCCGATGGTCTTGATGACCCGGCCGCCGTGCTGCCGGCAGACCTGTGACAGCGCGTCCAGCACGGCGGCAATAAGCCGGCGCGCCTCCACGTCACCCTTGGTTTCGAACAGCCGGGTGCTGCCGCTGACATCGGCAAAAAGGATGGTCTGGGGCCGGGATGGGCTCATTCGCTCCGAGTCTAGGCGATGCTGGCGGCGCCGTCATTACATCGGATTAAAGAACGGAATCAGGCCATCTGCGCGGCCATGGCCACGATGTCGGCCTCGCTGGGAATGACCAGGAAAGCCGCCCCCGCCAGCGGGGTATAGGTGTCCTCGCCCACCACGCGGCGCAGCGGCTTCGCGCCCAGGCCTGCCTCCACCACGGCGGTGATGATGCCCTCGCCCACGCCGGCCGAGCGACGGCCCTCGTCCACCACCAGGATCCGGTCGCACTCGCGGGCGTGGCGGGCGATGGCCTGGGCGTTGAGCGGCTGCAGCCAGCGCAGGTCCACCACGCGCACCTTCCAGCCGTGCCTGGCCTCGATCTCCCGCGCGGCCCGCAGGCTCATCGGGACGCCATTGCCGAAGCTGAAGACCACCAGGTCGCGGGCCTCCGGGAAGTAAGTGCGCTCCTCGCCAATGACCATGGCCTGGTCCACCGGCGGGTACGCGGTCAGCCACTGGCCGTCGCCCGGCTCGTGCAGGTCCTTGGTCATGTACAGCGCGATCGGCTCGAGGAAGGCGCAGACGCGGCCGTCCACCTTGGCCAGGGCCATCATGGTGCGCAGCATGGTGGCAGCGTCGTCACCGCGGCTGGGGCAACCGACCAGCAGGCCGGGGATGTCACGCAGCGCAGTGATCGAGTTGTCGTTGTGGAAATGACCGCCAAAGCCCCGCTGGTAACCCAGCGACGCGATGCGCATCACCATGGGGTTGCGGTACTGGCCGTTGCTGAAGAACTGCAGGCTGCAGGCTTCGCCGCGGATCTGGTCGCAGGCGTTGTGGAAATACGCCAGGTACTGGATCTCGGGCATCGGCAGCAGGCCCACGTTGGCATAGCCCTGGGCCAGGCCCAGGATCATGGTTTCGTCCAGCAGGGTGTTGAACACGCGGGCGTTCTTGAACGCCTTGTGCAGGCCCTTGGTGACCGTATACACGCCGCCCTTCTGGGCCACGTCTTCGCCGAACAGCAGCGCCTCGGGGTATTTGCAGAACAGGTCGTGCAGCGCCTGGTTGATCTGGATGGCCAGGTGCCTGGGCGGCTGGTTTTCCGGGAGTTTGGCTTCGCCGCCGAACACCGCGAGGCGCTTGTCCGGGAAGTCGCTGCGGGCGGCTTCGGCCTGCACCTTGTCGGGCGTGTAGGGCGCCAGCGGGCGCATCACTTCGGCCAGGTCGGTCAGCTTGGGCAGCTGGTCGGCCTGGTCGGCGGCTGCAAAGCAACGCTTGCGCATCGCTTCGTATTTCGCCAGCACTTCGTCCTTCGACATCAGGCCTGAGCACAGCGCGATTTCCGCCGAGCGCAGCAGCGGGTCGCTGGCTTCCACGGCCATCAGCTCCTCGACGCTGCGCCACTCGATTTCAAAGTCGGTGCCGGCGTGACCCATGATGCGGGTGGTGCGCAGGTGCAGGAAGGTTGGGCGGCGGGTGCGGCGGCAATGTTCCACCGCGGCCTGCACCTGGCCGTAGCCCTGTGCGATGTCCAGGCCGTCGGCGTAGAAATAATCCAGCCCGTGGCGATCCTTGAAGGCGTTGGCGATCCAGCCGCCGGGCGTCTTCACCGAAATACCGATGCCGTTGTCTTCGCATACGTAAAGCACCGGCGCCGGCAGCTTCTGGTAGGCGGTCCACTGCGCGGTGTTGAACGCTGTCTGGGCGCTGGCGTGGTTGCTGGAGGCGTCGCCAAACGAACAGATGGCGATGGAGTCGTCGGGGATCGGCAGCGCGTGGCCGATGCGGCGCGCCTGTTCGATCGCAATCGCGGTGCCCAGGGCCTTGGGCAGGTGCGAGGCGATGGTGGACGTCTGCGGCAGCACCCAAAGCGGCTTGCTGCCCCAGACCTTGTGCCGGCCGCCGGAGATCGGATCCTGTGCGCTGGCGGCGAAGCTGAGCGCGGAATCCATCACCGGGTCCATGCCCGGAAGCTTGCGGAAGCGCTCGGCCATGAAGCCGCCGGAGCGGTAGTGAAGGAACGCCGGATCGGTGTGACGCGTCAGCCGGGCCACCATGGCATTGCCTTCGTGGCCCGACGAACCGATGGTGTAGAAGACCTTCTGCTGGACGCGCAGCACGCGCGCCATCAGGTCCAGGTGGCGCGACGCCAGCTGCGAGTCGAACAGCGCCAGGAAGTCTTCAGCGCTGCAGGCACTGCCCTCCAGCACCGCCTCGTGCGGCGCCGGGCGCGGCTGCACGTCTCCGCTCCATCCCGTGACGAACTCGGTGAAATTGTCGTCGCACACCTTGGCGCGATTGAGGTCTTTGTGACGGGCGGGAATCAGGGGCGCGGCTGCGGACATGGCGATCTCGTGGTA
Source organism: Arenimonas sp. (assembly GCF_019459675.1). Classification (GTDB taxonomy): domain Bacteria; phylum Pseudomonadota; class Gammaproteobacteria; order Xanthomonadales; family Xanthomonadaceae; genus Arenimonas. Next base: position 9,316 of record NZ_JAIBFH010000037.1, on the reverse strand, counting down.
ACGCGGAACAGGCGCGCCGGAGGCGTGCCCGGAACCGCCGGGGTGCGCGCAGCGCAGCCCCGGGGGCGGTCAGAACGCGTTGATGCCGGTCACTTCGCGGCCGATCACCAGCTGATGCACGGTTTCGGTGCCTTCATAGGTGATGACGGACTCAAGGTTCAGGGCGTGCCGGATCGGCGGGTGCTCGGTGGTGATGCCGGCGCCACCCAGGATGTCGCGCGCCTCGCGGCTGATGTCCAGGGCGATGCGGCAGTTGTTCCACTTGGCCAGCGACACCTGTGCCGGCTGCATCTTGCCCGCGTCCTTCAGCCGGCCCAGCTGCAGGCTCAGCAGCTGCGCCATGGTGATGCGGCGGGCCATCTCGGCCAGCTTGAGCTGCACGGCCTGGGTGGCGGCGATCGGGCGGTTGAACAGGATGCGGGTCTTGGAATACTCCAGCGCCGACGTGTAGCTGGCGATGGCGGCACCGATCGGGCCCCAGGTGATGCCGTAGCGCGCCTGGGTCAGGCAGCCCAGCGGGCCCTTGAGGCCTTTCACGTTCGGCAGGCGCTGGCGGTCGGGCAGGCGCACGTCGTCGAAGAACAGCGCCGACGTCACCGAGGCGCGCAGGCTCATCTTCTTGTGCACTTCCTGGGCCGCGAAACCCTTGGTTTCCTTCGGCACGATGAAGCCCTGGATGCCGTCTTCGGTCATCGCCCAGACGATGGCGATGTCGGCCAGGTTGCCGTTGGTGATCCACATCTTGGCGCCGTTGATCACCCAGTCGTCGCCGTCCTTCCGGGCGGTGGTCTTCATGTTCGCCGGGTCGGAGCCGCCGTGCGGTTCGGTCAGGCCGAAGCAGCCGATGATCTCGCCGCGGGCCATGCCCGGCAGGTACTGCTGGCGCTGTTCTTCCGAGCCGTAGGCGAAGATCGGGTACATGCACAGCGAGCTCTGCACCGATACGAAGCTGCGGATGCCGGAATCACCGCGCTCAAGCTCCATGCAGATCAGGCCGTAGCTGACCGCGTTGAGATTGGCGCAGCCATACTTCTCGGGCAGCGAGGAACCCAGCAGGCCCATCGCCGCGATCTCGGGCACGAGCTCTTTCGGGAAACGCCCCTGGTCGAAACAGTCGCCGATGATGGGCAGGACTTTTTCGTCGGTGAAGCGTGCGACGCTGTCCTGGACCATGCGCTCCTCTTCGGAAAGAAGACTGCGGATGTCGAACAGGTCGGTCGGGTTCAGGGCCATGGGATGCAATCTGCGGTGGGCGGGAAGGCCGGCATTTTAGCCTGCCCTGCCCCGCCACCGCATCCTTTCAGGCAACGTCCGTCGCGCCCCTGAAACGAAGAAGGGCCGGCTGGGCCGACCCTTCCAATGCGAGCCTGGCGTGAAGGCTCAGCCCTGCGGCGGGGCGACGCTGTTGCCGCCGTCCACCACGATCACGCCGTCCTTGATCGGAAGGCGGTCGCCCGGGTCGTCCGCCATGATGAGGTTGCCGGTCTGGTCGTCGTAGCGCCAGGTGACGTCATAGCCCACCACGCGGTCACGCTCGCCCAGCAGGACCTGCTCGCCCGGCTTCTTGTCCAGGCGCTTGCTGGCCACCACGCCATCGGCGCGGTACTCGACGTCGTAGCCGATCACCTCTTCACGCGGTTCGGTCACGGTGCGGCACACCTGTTCGACTTCGGTGTATCTCTGGCCGCCCACGTGACGGCGGTCAATCTCCCGTCCGGCGTAGGCGCCGCCCACGACACCGGCTACCGTGGCGACCTTCTTGCCGCTGCCGCCACCCACCTGGTTGCCCAGCAGGCCGCCGACCAGGGCGCCAACCACGGCACCGTCCTTGTCGCCGAAGCGTTCGGCGCGGCGCTTCTCCACCACCTGGTCTTCACAGACCTGGCGCGAGCCGGTGCGCATTTCGGTCACCGCGACCGACGAGATCACTTCGCCGTAGATCGGTTCGCGCTCGGTGATGGGGGTGGAAGAAACCACCTCGGCATAGGGGGTGGAGAAGGTCTGGTAGGCGGCAATGGCGCCACCGCCGACGAGCATCCCGGCCAGCACGGCCAATATTGTCTTGTTCATGGTGAAGTTCCTCTGGGTTGGCGGCGGTTTTGCGCCTGCGCAGGGGGAGAGTGTCGCCGCGCGCCTGAACGGCACCCGAAGCCGGGATATCAGCAACGCGTGATACTTTCTTCCCAAGCCCGCACCGGAGTCCAGAGATGATCAACCCCGTGACCGGGCCGCTGATGGCATTCGCCAGCCGCCTGCGGTTCCCGACCCTGTTCTTCATCACGCTGGGGCTGTGGGCCGTCAATATGGTGGTCCCCGACCCGATCCCCCTGATCGACGAAATCGTCATGGGCCTGCTGACCCTGATGCTGGCCACCTGGAAGAAGCGCAAGCAGGCTCCGGGCGAAGCGGCACGCGCGGGTGTCACCATTGACGGTGAATCGCGGCGGGAATGAGCGCGCTTTACGACAGCCACTGCCACCTCGACGCACCGGAGTTCGACCCCGATCGCGGCCAGGTGGTCGAACGGGCGCGCGCCGCCGGCGTCGGACGCCAGCTGGTGCCGGCCGTGGATCGTGCGGGCTGGGAGAAGCTGCGCGGCATCTGCGCCGCCGACCCGCAGCTGCGCCCCGCCTACGGGCTGCACCCGATGTTCCTTGACCGCCACCTGCCAGGGCACCTGGACGAACTGGCCCAATGGCTGGAGCGCGAGCGCCCGGCCGCCGTGGGTGAATGCGGCCTGGACTATTTCGTGCCGGGGCTGGACCCGCAGACGCAGCGTCTCTACTTCCAGCGCCAGCTCGAGCTGGCTCGCGAATTCGACCTGCCCGTGGTGGTGCATGCCCGCCGCGCCGTCGACGAGGTGATCACCTCGATCCGGCGCGTAGGCGGCCTGCGCGGCGTGGTGCACAGCTGGTCGGGCAGCCAGCAGCAGGCCATGCAGCTGTTCGACCTGGGCTTCCACCTGGGTATTGGCGGGCCGGTGACGTTCGAACGCGCCCAGCGCCTGCGCCGCACCGTGGCCACGATGCCCCTGCAATGGCTGCTGCTGGAAACCGATGCGCCCGACCAGCCGGGAGCCGGCCATCGGGGCGAACGCAACGAGCCAGGCCTGCTGCCGGAGGTGCTGCGGGTGGTGGCCGGGCTGCGCGGCGAAACCCCCGAGGCGGTCGCGCAGGCCACCACGCGCAACGCCGTGGCGCTGTTCGGTTGAACTGTCTCAGCGTTTGAGCAGCAGCTCGATGGCCTTGCCCGCCATCGCGAACCCGAAGGTCCCCGTGACGTGCGTGGCGGCGCCCAGGCCGGCGCCGCAGTCGAGCTTGAGCGCCTCGTCGGCACCCAGCTTGGGCCGGACGCCGCACACGCTGCCGTCGCGCTGCGGGTACTTCACGTTCTCCAGCGAATAGACCGCCGGCACGCCGAAGTAGCGGTCGGGATTGCGCGGAAAATGGAAGCCCGAGCGCAGGTGCTTGCGCACCAGCGCCAGCAGCGCGTCCTGTTCGGTGCGCGACAGGTCGCGCACCCGCACCAGGGTAGGGTCCGTCCTGCCGCCGGCCGAGCCGCAGACAATCACAGGCAGCTTCCGGCGCCGGCACCAGGCGATCATCTCGAGCTTGCTGCGGAAGCTGTCGCAGGCATCCAGCACCACGTGGTGGCCGCGGTCGAGCAAGGCATCAAGGTTGGCGGGCGTCAGGAAGTCGGCCACCACTTCGACCTTGATCGCCGGATTGATCGCGCGGCAGCGTTCGGCCAGCGCCTCGCCCTTGCCGCGGCCGAACTGGCCGTCGAGGGCGTGCAGCTGGCGGTTGGTGTTGCTGACACAGATGTCGTCGGCGTCTATCAGCACCAGGCGGCCCACGCCGCTGCGCGCCAGCGCTTCCACCGCCCAGGAGCCCACCCCGCCCAGACCGACCACGCAGGCCTGCGCCGAAGCCAGGCGAGCGGCAGCGCCCACGCCATACAAGCGATCGATTCCCGCGAAGCGTGCGTCAGCCCGGTTTTCCATGCCAGTATTTTACGCCACGGACCGGGCGCTGAACGCAGCCCCGGGCCGGGCGGCCCTGGTCGGCACTGGTTCAGGGTCGAAAGCCTAGGGTTGGCCCAGAAATATCCCCCGAGAGGATTGCGCCATGAAGACCACGTTGCTGATCGCCGCCGCACTGACCCTTACCGCCACGGCCTGTACCACTGCGCCCCGCAATGCGGGCTATGGCTACGACAACCGTCCGGCCTACTCCGAGCCGCAGCGCTGCTATGACTGCGGCACCATCGAACGCATCGAAACCGTTTACGGCGCACGCAGCAACAGCCGCGCCGGCGCGGTGCTGGGTGGTGTCATCGGCGCCGTGGTGGCGCGCGAAGTGCCCAAGCACGGCAGCCAGGGCAACAAGAACACCGCCACCGTGGCTGGCGCCGTCGGCGGCGCCCTGGCCGGCAACGCCATCGAAAACAAGATGAACGAAGAAACCTTCGACATCCACGTGCGAATGGACGACGGGCGTCGCGTGATCCTCAACCGCAACAGCCTGGGCAACGGCGTGCGTGAAGGCGCCTACGTGCGCGTGGACGGCAACCGCATCCCCCCGCTGCGCTGAGCCACGCGCCGCACAAAGGCCGCCGTGATATCGTCACGGCGGCTTTTTCATGGAGTCACCCATGCGTTTCCTGATTGTTGCCGTCATCAGCCTGCTGGCGGGCTCCCTGCTGACCCTGATCGCCATCAACACGCTGCGCCAGGGCACTGCCTACCCCAACGGGGTGATGGCCGTCATGTCGGCGCAGATGAAGAGCCTCGACCAGTCGATGAAGCGCAACCGCTGCGCGGCAAGCGACCTGATGCCTCCCCTGCTTACGCTGCGCCAGTTGGGCAACGACCTGGAGCCGGCTTTCCTGCCCACCCAGGACGATCCGCGCTTCATCGGCCATGCCAGCGAACTGCGTGCCGCGCTGGACGCCGCTGTTTCCACCACCCCCGCCGACTGCGCCGCCGCGCGCGTGGCGGTGGACCGCGTCAGCGCCGGCTGCCAGGCCTGCCACCGCGACTTCAAGGGTTAGCGCGAAGCCAGCCGGCAACACAGGCGGCCAGCGCCTGGGGCTGGCGCATCCAACGGAAATGATCGGCGTGGGCGCCCAGGCGGGCATCGTCGAACAGCTGCACCGTCCCCGGCCCGCCCATCTTGGCCATCAGCGCCTGCATCGATGCCTCAGGCACCAGCCAGTCGCGGGTCATGCGCACGGCCAGCACGGGCTGCCGCAGGCGAGAAAGCGCGCCTTCCAGATCGTCACGGTGGCCGTAGTGGCCATAGCGACCCGTGCGCACGGTGTCGGCCCAGTCGCGCATCAGCTGGCCCGCCTCGCGCCCGGCAAAGCCGAGCCGGTCACCGGGGTAATAGCCGGCCAGGCGCGTCAGCAGGGGAAGGACACGCGCGAACAGGCCCACCCCCAGCCGCTGGCGTCCGGTGAAGGTAGGGGCATGCGGCACGCCCGTGGCCAGCAGCACCAGGCCCGCGCTGCGCTGCGGCTGCCGCGCCGCCGCCATTGCCGCCAGCTGTCCGCCCAGGCTGTGTCCGCCGAAGTACCAGCGCGAACCCGGGTCGAGCGCGGCGATGGATGCGGGCAGGTCGTACTGCAGCAGTTCGCGGTAGCCCCAGTCGACGCCCCGCCGGGCGCGAAGCGAGCTGCTGCCGTTGCCGCGCCACTCGTGCACCGCGCAGGCCACGCCTTCGTCGCAAAGCGATAGTGCAAAGGCGTCGTACTTGGCGGCGGGAACGCCCAGGGCGGGCAGCAGGAACAGTCCGGGCGCGCCGTCGCCCGCGCGGTGCACGCGCAGCACGCTGGCGTGGCCGTCGCCGGCAATCAGGGGCAATTCAAGCATGGGCATGGCGACACCGGAGGGTTTGATGCCGCGCAGCATAACGACTGCAGCGGCGCTGCGGCATGCGCCCTCACGCCACCGCGACGCAAAACGGACAAAAGCTTGACGCCACCCGCACGCTGCCGCGACGGGCCGGGGCGCACTGTGCACGAGTGCCCAAGGCACCCACCCCCTTTCCAGGAGCTACCGATGACCCTTCTCCGCAAGAGCCTTCTCGCTGCCATGATGACCGCCGTCGTCGCCACCCCGGCCCTGGCCGCCCATCACAATGAAGCCAAGCCCGGCACGATCGTCGAAGTGGCCGCCGCCAACGCCGACTTCGAAACCCTGGTTGCCGCCGTCAAGGCCGCCGGCCTCGCCGAAACCCTGAGCGGCGAGGGCCCGTTCACGGTCTTCGCCCCGACCGACGCCGCCTTCGCCAAGCTGCCGGCCGGCACCGTCGAGGACCTGCTCAAGCCCGAGAACAAGGACAAGCTCGTCGCGCTGCTCACCTACCACGTGGTTGCGGGCAAGGTCCTGGCGGCTGACGTCGTGGGCCTGGACAACGCCACCACCGTGAACGGCGCCGTCGCCGACATCACCGTCACCGGCAGCACCGTGAAGGTCGACGAAGCCACCGTCACCGCCACCGACATCCCGGCCAGCAATGGCGTGATCCACGTGATCGACACGGTCATCATGCCGTAAGCGAAAACACCTTTCCTCCCCGGAAATTCAGCGGCCCGCCTTATGGCGGGCCGTTTTTTTTTGGTTCTTATTGATTCCGCCGCGCTTGCTATGCTGGGGCATGGACAACACTTCGCTGTACTACCTGATCGCCGGCGTGCTGGTCCTGGTCGGCTTGCTGGGCACCGTGCTGCCCGTGCTTCCCGGCCTGCCGGTAATGTTCGCCGGCATGCTGCTGGCCGCCTGGGCCGGCGACTTCCAGCACATTGGCGCCGGCACGCTTGCCGCGCTGGGCGCCCTTGTGCTGATTTCCATTGCGGTCGACCTGGCCGCCAGCGTGCTGGGGGCGCAGCGCTCGGGAGCGTCAAGCAAGGGACTTTGGGGCGCCGGCATCGGCGGATTCGTCGGTATTTTCTTCGGCATACCCGGCCTGTTGGCCGGGCCGTTCCTGGGCGCCTCGCTGGGCGAGATGGCCCAGGGCCGGCCTTGGCACGACGCCTCCAAGGTCGGCCTGGGCACCTGGCTGGGCCTGCTGCTGGGCGCCATCCTCAAGCTGATGCTGGCGTTCTGGATGCTGGTGCTGTTCGCTTTGGCGATGTGGGTTTACTGAGCGCTATTCCTGCAGCTCGCGCAGCGTGACCGACGGCGGCGCGTCCAGCACCCGACGCGTCGCCAGCAGTCCGGCCAGCAGCGCGGCCACCGTGCCGATGGCCGCGCCGGTCAGCGCCAGCGCCGGGTCCGGGGTCCACGGCAGGTCGAAGACCTGCTTGGCCACCACGCCCGCCAGAACCGTGGCCGCAATGGCCGCCACCACGCCCGACAGCAGCCCGATGGCCGAGAACTCCGACACCTGCGCCCAGCGCAGCTGGCGACGGCTGCCGCCGAGCACGCGCATCACGCCGCCCTCCAGCAGGCGCTCGTCCTGGCTGGCGCTCACTGCCGCCAACAGCACCAGCACGCCGGCCGCCAGCGAGAAATAAAACACCGCCTCGACCACGGTGGACACTTGTTCCACCGTGCCGCGCACCTGGTCCAGCACCGCGTCTATGTCCACCACCGACAGGTTCGGGAACGCGTCCACCAGCTCGCTGGTGAAGCGGGTGCGCTCGGCCGGCACATTCACCGCGGTGATGTGGCTGCCCGAAAAATCATCCAGCGAACCCGGCGAGCCGATCACGAAGAAGTTGGGGCGGAAGCTTTCCCAGTCGATCTTGCGCAGGCTGGTGATGCGGCCGGTGTAGGGCGAGCCGGCGATGTCGAAGGTCACCGTGTCGCCCAGCTTCCAACCCAGGGTCGCGGCGAAGTCCTCCTCCACCGACAGTTCGGTCTGCGCGGGCACCTGCCCGGTCCAGAACTTGCCCGCGGTGACCTCGTTGTCCGTGCGCAGCGACGCCGCCGAAGACAGATTGAACTCGCGGTCGGCCAGGCGCCTTGCGCGGCCGCCCTGCTCGCCCAGCGATTCTGCGTCCACCGGCTTCCCGTTCACGTCCAGCAGGCGTGCGCGGATCATCGGGTACAGCTCGGGCTCGGCAACGCCCTGGGCGGTGAGGAAGTCCAGCACCGGCCCGACCTGGTCGGGCTGCACGTTGATGATGAAGCGGTTGGGCGCGTCCGCCGGCAGTGCATTGCGCCAGCGGTCCAGCAGGTCGGTGCGCACGAAGGTGAGCAGCAGCAGCGCCATCAGCCCCAGCCCCAGGGCGGATACCTGGGCGATGCTGGCCGCGGAGCGCCGGCTGACGTTGGCCAGGCCGTAGCGCCATGGCCCGCGCAGGCGCGAACGAACCCGGCGCAGCAGCGCTATCAGCAGCCAGGCCAGGCCGGCCAACACCGCCAGCGTGGCGACGATGCCCAGCAGCATGGCCGTGCCCAGCTCGGCCGAGCCGGCCTTCCACCACAGCAGCAGGGCCAGCCCGGTGAAGCCGGCCAGCGCCACCAGCCAGGCGCTGGGCTCGGTGGGGTCGAGGTCGCGGCGCAGGACGCGCAGCGCCGGCACGCGGCGCAGCGCCAGCACCGGCGGTACGCCGAACGCCAGCAGCACGGTCAGGCCCACGCCGAAGCCCTCCAGCACCGGCCGCCAGCCCGCGCCGGGGATGGAAAGTTTGAGCGAATCGGTCAGCCAGTCGGCCACCAGCCACTGCAGGCCGAACGCCAGCGCGATGCCGACGCCGCTGCCCATCAGGCCAAGCATCAGCAGTTCACCCGCATGGATGCCCACCAGCGTGTTCTGGCTGGCGCCCAGGCAGCGCATCACCGCCGAACCCGACAGGTGTCGCGCACTGTGCCGGCGCGCCGCCATGGCCACGGCCACGGCCGCCAGCACCACCGACACCAGCGCCGCCAGCCCGAGGAAGCGGTCGGCGCGTTCCAGCGCGCGGCGGATTTCGGGCCGCGCCGAGGCGGCCGTCTCCAGCCGCTGGCCACGGCCGAGCTGCGCGCGGGCGTTGGCGTTGAAGGTTTCCACCGCCGTGGCATCGCCGGCTACCACCAGGCGGTAGGTGATGCGGCTGCCTTCCTGCACGAGGCCGGTCGCGTCGATATCCGATAGGTTGAGGAACACCCGCGGCGAGGTGTTGAAGTAGTCCAGCGCCGCGTCGGGCTCCTGCACCACCAGCGCGGCCAGGCGCAGCTCGCTGGTACCGACGCCGATCGCGTCGCCCACCTTCGCGCCCAGCGCGTCGGCGCCGGCGCGGCTCAGCTAGACCGTGCCCGGGGCCGGCACGCCCTCGGCGGTGCGCTCCCGGCCCGTGGCCGGATCAAGCAGGCGGAAGCTGCCGCGCA
>NZ_JAIBFH010000070.1 GCF_019459675.1 Arenimonas sp. | reverse complement strand
CGCGCCCCCCCCCCCCCCGCAGGGTTCAGGCGAACGGGTCCTGCAGCACCATGGTCGCCTCGCGACCCGGCCCGGTGGACACGATGGCCAGCGGGCAGCCCACCAGCTCTTCCAGCGCGCGCAGGTAGGCACGCGCCGCCGGCGGCAGCTTGTCCCACTCGGTGATGCCGGCGGTGGTTTCTTCCCAGCCCGGGAACTCTAGGTACACCGGTTCGCACTCGTCCCAGCCCGCCGCGTCCAGCGGCGCGTACTCGGTGCGCTTGCCGCGGTACTGGTAGGCGATGCACATCTTCAGGCTGGGCATGCCGTCGAGGATGTCGAGCTTGGTAATGCACAGGCCCGAGATGCCGTTGATGGCCACCGCGCGCTTGAGCGCCACGATGTCGATCCAGCCGCAGCGACGCGGCCGGCCGGTGGTGGCGCCGAACTCGGCGCCCTTCTGGCGGATCAGTTCACCGGTGGCGTCGTTCAACTCGGTCGGGAACGGGCCGCCGCCCACGCGCGTGGCGTAGGCCTTGGCAATGCCCAGCACGTAGTCGATGGCATCGGCGCCAACGCCGGTACCGGCCATGGCGCCGCCCACCGTGGTGTTGGACGAGGTGACGTAGGGATAGGTGCCGTGGTCGATGTCGAGCAGCGAGCCCTGCGCGCCTTCGAACATCACGCGCTTACCCTGCTTGCGCAGCTCGTGCAGGATGCCGGCCACGTCGGCCTTCATCGGCTCGACGTAGGCGCCGAACTCCAGCGCCTCGTCCAGGGTCTTCTGGAAGTCCACCGCTTCCACGCCCAGGTACTTGGTCAGCACGAAGTTGTGGTAATCCATCGTGATGCGCAGTTTTTCGGCCAGCTCTTTCGGGTAGCTCAGGTCGGCCACGCGGATGCCGCGGCGCGCCACCTTGTCTTCGTAGGCCGGACCGATGCCGCGGCCGGTGGTGCCGATGGCACCGCCGCCGGCGGCCTTCTCGCGGGCCTGATCCAGGGCGATGTGGTAAGGCATGATCAGCGGCGTGGCCGGACTGATCTTCAGGCGCGAGCGCACCTCGACACCGTTGGCTTCAAGCTCGGCGATTTCCTTTTTCAGGGCCGCCGGGCTCAGCACCACGCCGTTGCCGATCAGGCACAGCGCGTCCGCGCGCAGGATGCCCGAGGGGATCAGGTGCAGCACGGTCTTCTTGCCGTTGATCACCAGCGTATGGCCGGCGTTGTGGCCGCCCTGGAAGCGCACGACGGCGCCAATGTCTTCGGTGAGCAGGTCGACGATCTTGCCCTTGCCCTCGTCGCCCCACTGCGCGCCCAGCACCACTACCGACTGACCCATGACCTGACTCCGGAAAAAAATGGAATGGCGGGGCGACGGGCGCCTGGCCCTTTCCAGGGCCCAGACATGCAAAAAGCCGGAGGTCGCCCCGGCTTTTCGAAATTATCCTCGGTTTGTACGGCCGGGGCTAGCCCGGAACCGGCCCCCGCGGGGGCCGGCCGCCGGGGTTAAGCGCTTCTGGGTGCCG
>NZ_JAIBFH010000425.1 GCF_019459675.1 Arenimonas sp. | reverse complement strand
TCCGCAGCAACGGCCGCGTGTGCCGCTAGCACACGGAAATGGTCGCCGAGCCCAGCTGGGTGCTGGTGATGCACGGCCAGCGGGTGCACCCGCGCGGCTACCACCCGCTGGTGGACAACCTCACCGACGATAAACTGCGCGAGCACTGCGACACCGTGCGCGGCGTGATTGCCAACTGCGTGCGCGCCATGCCCACGCACGAGGCCTTCATCGCCAAGCACTGCGCCACGGCCAAAGCGGCCTGACGCCCGTGGAAGCGACGGCCCGGGCGCCGCTGCTGCGCTTCAACCCGCGGCCGCGGCTACACCTGGTGGACATCGGCGACGGCCACCGCTGCCTGGTGGTGGACGACGCACTGATCGAACCCGAGGCCTGGGTCGATTTCGCCGCCGCCCACGCCGCCGCCTTCAACGAACGCCCCAACAACGGCTTCCCCGGCCCCGAACTGCACCTGCCGGCGAACGCGTTGACGTCGCTGGACGATTTCTTCGCGGTGCACGCGCGGCGCCTGATCGGTGGGCGCCGGACGGTCCGGCGCTACGCCCGGTTCTCACTGGTCACCCGCGCTCCGCAGGCGCTGTCGCCCTGGCAGTGGTTCTGCCACACCGACCGTCTGGAAGACGGGCCCGGCCAAGTGGTGGGCGCCAGCGTGCTGTACCTGTTCCAGGACCCCGGCCTGGGCGGCACCGGCTTCTACCGGCCGCGCCGCGCCCAGGGATACATCTCGGCGCTGGTGAAGGCGTCGGCCACGCTGTCGCCGGAGGAGTTCGCGGAGCGCTCAGGCATCGCGCGCGGCTACATGACCGATTCCAACGAATGGTTTGAACGCGTGGCCGGCGTGCCGGCGGCCTTCAACCGGCTGATCCTGTACCCGGGCCACGTCTTCCACAGCGGCGACATCCACGCCCCCGAAAAACTGTCTGCCGACCCGCGCCAGGGCCGGCTGACCCTCAATGGCTTCTTCGTCTGCCGGCGCAACCTGGCCTGAGGTGAGCGCGATGCCCCGCTTCTGCACAAGCTTGGTCATGCTGGTTATCGCGGCCTGCGCCGCGCCCCCGCCCCGCGGCCCCGCGCGCGGCGCCGCCAGGCCCGCCGCGCCCCGCCCCGCGCCCCCC
>NZ_JAIBFH010000418.1 GCF_019459675.1 Arenimonas sp. | reverse complement strand
TGATGGCCTTCCCGGGCGACCCGGTCTGCAGCGAGCGCGCGCTGGAGATGCTGGTCGGCGAACGCCGCAACGGCGAGGCCCTGGCCCTGTTGCGCCAAACCCGCCATGGCCCCGGCGACCCGCGCGCACTGGTGTGCTCGGCCGTGGACAAGCACCTGGCCGGGGACTACGCCGGTGCCGCCGCGGCCTGCCGCGAGGCGCTGGCGCTGGCGCCGGCCCACGCCCCGGCCCACAACCACCTGGCGCGCGCCCTGCACAACCTGGGCCAGCTGGGCGCCGCGCAGGTGGAGTTCCAGCGCGCGGTGCATGCTGATCCGCGCTACCCGGAGGCCTGGCACAACCTGGGCCATTCGCTGCGGGCCGCGAACCAGCTCGAGCGCGCCTGCGAAGCGCTGGAACAGGCGCTGGCGATCTCCCCGGGCTACCGCTCGGCGCGGCTGAACCTGGGCATCACGCTGTATGCCCTGGGACAGCCCGTTCGCGCACTGGAGTGCTTCGAGGCCCTGCTGGCCCGCAACCGCGACGACGTCGAAGCCATGGTCAACGCGGGGCTTTGCCTGCAGCAGACCGGCAAACTCGGCCAGGCGCGCCAGCGGCTGGAGCGTGCGCTCGAGCTGGTGCCCGATCACCAGTGGGTGCAGTACTACCTGGGCGTGCTGCTGCACCAGCAGGGCGAGCTGGCGGGCGCCCGTGCGTCGCTGGAGCAGGCGCTGCGCGTGCGTGGCGACGATGCGGACGCGTGGGCGGCGCTGTGCGCGGTGCACGCCGACGCCGGCAACGAGGCCGCGGCGCAGTCGGTGCTGGCCCAGGGCCTGGCCATCTCACCCCAGCACCCGGGGCTGAACATCGAAGCGGCAAGGCGCGAGCGCCACCGCGGCGACGGCCTGGGCGCCGAGGCCCGGCTTCGCCGCATCGACGCCGCAGGGCTGCCGCCGCAGGTGCGCGAACGCTACTTCAACGAGTTGGGCCACGTGCTTGACCGCAACGCCCGCCACGACGCCGCATGGGAGGCCTTCGTGCAAAGCAACGCGCTGGCCGCCGAGGCCAGCCGCTGGCGCGGCAGCCAGCCAGAGCTGGTTTTCAACGACCTGCACGACATCGAAGCCTGGCTTGACGCCGGCGCGCCCGGGCTGGACGGCGTGGATGACGGCGACGGCGACCAGGGCGCCGACCTGTGCTTCGTGGTCGGCTTCCCGCGCTCGGAACACCCGCAGTTCGAGCAGCTGATGGCCGCGCATCCGGGCGTGTCGCTGCTGCGCGGACGCAACACCGTTGAAATGCTGGTGTCCACGCTCAAGGGCCTGCCCGGCGGCTATCCCGCGTCGGTCGCGCGACTGGACCGCAGCGACCGCCTGGCGCTGCGCCGCATGTACCGGCTGGCGCTGGCCCGCGAGGGTGCCGTGGCCGGACGGACCGTGATCGACCAAGCGCCCCTGCGGCTGGTGCACGCCGGCCTGGTGCAGGCGCTTTTCCCCCGGGCCAGGCTGCTGCTGTTGCTGCGTCATCCCTGCGACGCCGTGCTGGACAACTTCATGCACTCGCCCGGCGATGACGCCGCCAATTTCCACACCCTGGCGGGCACGGTGCGCCTGTACGACGCCGCGATGGCGCTCTGGAGCAAGCTGCTGCCGCGCCTGACGCTGCCGGTGGCCGAGCTGCGCCGCGAGGACGTGGCCAACGATCCGCGCACGGCGCTGGCGCGGGCGTGCCGCTTCATCGGCGTTGACCCGGACCCGGCGCTGCTGGATGCCGCCCTGGCCGACGCGCCCGCCAACGCCACACTGCGTGGCCCGGCCTTTGCGACGCGCCGCACCGTGCAGAACTGGGAGCGCTACCGCACGGCGCTGCAGCCGTTCCTGCCCACGCTGGGCGAGCATGCCATCCGCATGGGCTACGACTTCACCTGAGCCGGATTGACGCTTCGCGAGCGCGGCACCTACGATGGGGCCTGCCTTCGTACCGGACGTCATCATGCCTTTGCGCCACAACTGTATTCGCCTGCTCGCCGTCGCCCTCGTCCTTCTCAGCTCCGCGGCCCAGGCCAAGCGCGAAGACGCGGCGCGCCTGGACCTTCCCGCCAACGCCACCCTGACCCACCTCGCCCAACAGCGCGAACAGATCGAAGTCGCCATCAAGGACGCCGACGCCTACGGCGAACTGCGCGCCTCGGACCGCAAGCAGATGCGCGCATCCCTCGACAGCATCGCCGGCCAGATCGAAGCCGCGGGCTCGCTGGGTGAACTGGCGGAAGGGGATCGCAAGGCGCTGATGGCCCAGCAGGACGCGGTGAATTCGGTGCTGGAAACCGCCTACGGCGACAGCCGCATCGTCTGCAAGCGCGAGAAGGAAATCGGCAGCAACTTCCGCCGGTCGGTCTGCATGAGCGTGGCGCAGCGCCGCCGCATGTCCGGGCAGGCGCAGCAGTTCAGCCAGCCGCAGTCCTGACCGCCCCAGGCCGTGGGGGGGGGGGGGGGGGGGGGGGGGGGGGGGGGGGGGGGGGGGGGGGGGGGGGGGGGG
>NZ_JAIBFH010000064.1 GCF_019459675.1 Arenimonas sp. | reverse complement strand
CGCGCACCGTCGGACAGGCCCAGGCAGCCGGCGGCCACCAGCGCGGCGTACTCGCCCAGGCTGTGCCCGGCCAGCAGCGCCGGGCAGGCGCCGCCCTGCGACAGCCACGTGCGCCAGACGGCCACGCCCGCCGCCAGCAGTGCCGGCTGGGTGAACTCGGTCTGGTTGAGCTGGTCTTCGGGGCCCTGCTGGGAAATCGCCCAGAGGTCGACGCCGGCACCTTCGGAGGCTTCGTCGAAGGTTTCCCGCACCAGCGGCTTGGCCGCGGCCAGGTCGGCCAGCATGCCCAGGGACTGGGAGCCCTGGCCGGGGAATACGAAGGCAAGCATCTGGCTCATCTATGGATCCGCACGAGGGTGTCGGCGAATGATAAGCGACGCGCCGGCCAAGTCGTCTGTACCGGCGCGTAGGGTGCCACCGGCGCGGCACCGGGGCGCCGCGGCGGCTCAGTAACGGATCAGCGCCGAACCCCAGGTGAAGCCGCCGCCGAAGGCTTCCAGCAGCAGCAGCTGGCCGCGCTGCACCTTGCCCGAGCGCACCGCTTCGTCCAGCGCCAGCGGCACCGAGCCGGCCGAGGTGTTGCCGTGCTTGTGCACGGTCACGATCACCTGGTCCATCGACATCTCCAGCCGCCTCGCGGTGGCTTCGATGATGCGCAGGTTGGCCTGGTGCGGAATCAGCCAGTCGAGGTCGGCCTTGCTCAGGCCATTGGCCTCCAGCGCCTCGTCCACTACCGAATCGAGCGCCTTGACGGCGTGCTTGAAGACTTCGTTGCCGCTCATCAGCACGCGCACGCCCGCGTTCTTTTCCTCGGGCTTGAAGCCCACGGAAACACCCACCGGGTTGTACAGCAGCTCTTTCTTGCCGCCGTCGGCGTGCAGGTGCGTGGAAAGGATGCCGGCCTGCGTGTCGGCCTTGAGCACCACCGCGCCGGCGCCATCGCCGAACAGCACGCAAGTGTTGCGGTCGGACCAGTCGAGCATGCGCGTAAGCGTCTCGGCGCCCACCACCAGCACGGTCTTGGCGTTGCCGGCGCGAATGAAGTTGTCGGCCACGCTGAGCGCGAAGATGAAGCCCGAGCAGGCGGCGTTGACGTCGAACGCGGCGCAGCCGTTGGCGCCGATGCGGTGCTGCAGCAGGCAGGCGGTGGACGGGAAGATGAGGTCGGGCGTGGTGGTGCCGACGATGATCAGGTCAAGCTCGGACGCGGTGACGCCGGCGGCCTGCATGGCGGCGATGGCGGCGCGCTCGGCCAGGTCGCAGGTGGTTTCGCCCTCCACCACCACGTGGCGCTGGCGGATGCCGGTGCGGCTGGCGATCCACTCGTCGGTGGTTTCGACGAACTGCTCGAGATCCTTGTTGGTCAGGATTTTTTCCGGCAGGCCGGAGCCCGTGCCGGCGATTCGCGAGAAAACGGCCATCCTCATCCCCTTGCCGGTGGCCTGCCGCTGGCCGCGGCGGCGGGTGCCGACGGGATGCGACAGTCAGAAACGCGCGCGGCGGGACCAGGCCCGCCGCGTTGAGCATAAGACGGAATCGCCCGGGGGCGAACCGCGTGAGCCAGGCCTGCCCGGGGGCAGGCGAGCACTCAGTCTTCGGACACCGCCGAGGACTTCACGTCGATGACCTTCTTGCCACGGTAGTAGCCGTCCTTGGTCACGTGGTGGCGGATATGCGTCTCGCCCGAGGTCGGGTCGGTGGACAGCTGCTTCGCGGTGAGGGCATCGTGCGAGCGGCGCTGGCCGCGGCGGGACGGGGTGACGCGGGATTTCTGGACGGCCATGGTCTATCTCCAACTACTTCTTGTGTGCCTTCAACGCGGCGAGCGCGGCGAAAGGGTTCGGTTTTTCTTCTACCTCGACTTCGGCGGGCCATTCAGCCGTCACCTCCGCCGAGCGCGGATCTATGGGTACCACCGGGATGGCGAGGATCAATTCATCCTCGACCAGCGCGGCCGGATGCAGCTCACCGCTGCCATCAACCAGGAACAGCTCCATGTCCTCAGGCAGCGCCGCTTCCTGCGCTTCGTCGGTGATCAGACCGAGGCGCTGGAATAGCGAAACCGGATGCAGGAAACGTTCCAGCGTCCTCTGGCACAGCAGCGGCAACGCTGCCTCGATGCGGATTTCGACATACGGCAGGTCCAGCACGCCGTCACGCCCGAATTCCATCTCGAATCGGCAGTCACCTTCGGCGTCCACGAGGTCGGCCGCCAGCCGGGTCATCCCCGACAAAGGCAACACACCCTCGAAGCGCCGCTTGGCCGCAACCATGCGCCAAGCATCAAGCACAGGAGGCAGGGACGCGGACATAAGCCCGAAATAATAGGCGGCCAAGGCCTTTGTGTCAAACCTAACTCGTTGCAGCCGCAAGGGTTTGCCGGCCTTGCCGGGGCTGGTGCAGACTGCCGGCTGACCCTGCGGACCTGCAATCCATGCCCGAATTCCTTGTCCTGGCCGGCGTTGCCGCCCTGGCCCTCGCCCTGCCGCTGCTGTGGTGGCTGGTCCGGAGCCGGCGCCGCGAGCGCAGCCTGGTGCGTCTGCTCGACCTGGCCGACGAAGTCCAGGGCCTGCTGGACCGCAGCCAGGAGCGCATGCAGGCCATGCAATCCGTGGTTGGGCGGGTCCCCTCGGACATCGCCGCCGTGGCGCACGCTTCGCTCGACAGCACC
Source organism: Arenimonas sp. (assembly GCF_019459675.1). GTDB lineage: Bacteria > Pseudomonadota > Gammaproteobacteria > Xanthomonadales > Xanthomonadaceae > Arenimonas. The sequence continues at coordinate 4,437 of NZ_JAIBFH010000064.1, read as the reverse complement.
CAATCCATCCGCGACGCCAAGCGCGACGTGCTCCAGCACCGCCTGTGGATCCAGAAGCACGGCGACTCGGCGCGCCAGGCCGAGCTCGACGCCGCCTGTGCCGCCCTGGACCGGGCCCGCGCCAAGCTTTCCACCCAGCTGGGGGAGCTCGAGCGGGCCGGCGCTGAACTGGCCGATGCCACCGAGGCCAGTGCGCTGGCGGCCCGGCGCGAGCCGGCCACGCTGCGCCGCGACCCGGACGCGCCGTGACCCCGCTGGTGCTGGCGTCCACCTCGCGCTATCGGCGTGAGCTGCTGGCCCGCCTGGGGCTGCCCTTCGAAGTTGACCGGCCGGAAGTGGACGAATCGCCGCTGGCGGCGGAGCGCCCGGCCGACACGGCCGTTCGCCTGGCCCAGGCCAAGGCCCGGGCGGTGGCGGCGCGCCAGCCGGGCGCCTGGGTGATCGGCTCGGACCAGGTCGCCGACCTGGACGGGCTGGCCCTGGGCAAGGCCGGCGGCCGCGACCCGGCCCTGCGGCAGCTTCAGGCCTGCTCGGGACGGCGCATCGCGTTCCATACCGCCATCTGCCTGCTGCGCGATGACGAACCACCGCTGGCCGCGCTCGACCTTACCGAGGTGGTGTTCCGCACGCTCGAGCGCGACGAGATCCTGCGCTACCTCGACGCCGAGCAGCCCTACGACTGCGCCGGCAGCTTCAAGTGCGAAGGCCTGGGCATCGCCCTGTTCGACGCGATCCACAGCCAGGATCCCACGGCGCTGGTGGGCCTGCCCTTGATCGCGCTGTCGCGCGCCCTGCGCCAGGCGGGCTATCGCCTGCCTTGAGCCGGGATGCGCAGCCGCTGTTCCGGCCACGCTTCCACGCTGCCATCCCGGCCGTGCACCACCAGCCCCAGCCAGGCATCGCCGCCGGGATGATCCGTCAGATCAAGGCGCGCACCGAAGCCCGCGCCATCGCTGCCGTCGGCCACGCCCCAGTACTGGCTTACGTCGGGGCGCAGCGGGTCCAGCCTCGCTTCGGCCACCACCCGGCCGTCCACCGTCACCTGCACGCGGTCAACGCCCACCCCTTCCTTCAGCGCCCAACCTGACACGTCCACCGTGGCGCCGGGTTCGGCGCCGGGAGCCGGCGCTTCCAGCCACGCCAGCGCCGGCGTCGAACAGGACGCGCCCGCCGACGGCAGCCGGAACAGCAGGAACCGCTTTCGCCCGTGGTCCACGTTGAGCACGCGCGGCGGCGGCAGTCCGCCGGTAACGCTGCACAGCTCCCGATAGCCGTCCAGCCGGCGCTTGAGCGAACGCGAGGTGTCTTCCACCACCAGCAGCACCGGTCCGTCGCCCCAGGCCTCGCGCCCGGACGCAAGCAGTCCCCAGTTCGACAGCTGCACCGCACGACCGTGCTTGTTGTTGAGCGGATGCGGCAGCACGGCCACGTCGCTGCGATCCAGCGCGAACGCCAGCTGGGCACCGAGCATGAAGTTGTCGGCCACCAGCGCTGTTCCGGCGGGCATCAAGGCCAGCTCGCTGCGCACGGCGTCGGTGGCAAGGTCCCAGCCAGAGAAGTTGTCCGCATACGCCGGCCCCGTGGCGAGCCACTGGCGGCCCGCGGGCTGCGTCACCACCGCCAGGTAGCCCAGCACCAGCAGCAGGCCGGTGGCCGCCATGCCGTGCACCACCGCGCGCGTCCATCGTGGCCAGGACGCCAACACCACCGGCGCCGCGCAGGCCAGGGCCAGCCAGCCCGGCAAAGGCCAATGGAAGCTGACGCGTTCGCTGTCGGACACGAACGCCATGGCGAAGTACCCCAGCACCGACACGCCGGCCACGCCCAACAGCAGCGGCCACTGCGGCTCGGTGGACGAATGGCGCTGCCGCCAGGCGCGCCACAGCGTCGCCAGCAGCAGTGCGAACAGCGCCGGGGTCACGATCAGCGCCTGCACCACGGGCCACCAGGCCCCGTCCCCCTGCAGCTGCCAGGGGTGCCGGTCCACGAACTGGAAGGCCCCCCCGGCGCCGGCGTGGCCGACGTTCCAGACCACCAGCGGCAGCCACGCGGCGGCCCCCACCGCCAGCGCCAGCCATAGCCCCGGTTCGCGCAGCAGCGCCCGGCCCCGGGCGGTGCACAGCAGGCCCGCCGCGCCGGCCAGCACCACCAGGGCGAAGCGGTAGTGCGAGAACGCGCCCAGCGCCAGCCCCAGCGCCAGCTGCAGCGCCGCGGCCGCGCCGAAGCGCTGAAGCAGCGCCGCAAACGCGTCCAGGCACAGCAGCGCCGCCAACAGCATCGGGGCATCGGGCAGCGCCAGCACGCCCGACAGCCCCGACAGCGGCATCAGCAGCGCCAGCATCCCGGCCTGCCAGCCCGCCTGCGCGCCGAACCAGCGCCTGGCAATGCGCACCACCAGCCACGGCACCATCGCGCCGACCAGCACGAACGGTGCGCGGATCGCCAGCACGTGCTGCCCGCCCAACTCGGTGCCCAGGCGGATCAGCCACGCCGTCAGTCCCGGCAGATCGGAATAGGCCCAGGCCAGGCGCCGGCTTTCCAGCGCATAGAAAGCCTCGTCGCCGAACGGCAGCAGCGTTGCCGCCAGCCACAGCTTCGCCAGCAGCAGCACGGCCCAGGCCACGATGAACTTCACGCGCAGGGAACCTAGGCCCATGGCAGCATCGGTCCGTTATCCTCTTGTGGAATCATTCGCCGGATGCACTCCATGCACGCGCCAACCCAGAACGCCGACATCCTACCCGACCGCACCCGACAGGCCTTGACGGATGCGGTGGAGCAAGTGAACCAACTGGTGCTGGGCAAGCCGCGCGAAGTGCGCCTTGCGTTCACTACGCTGCTGGCGGGCGGCCACCTGCTGATCGAGGACCTGCCCGGACTGGGCAAGACCACGCTGGCACGCGCCATGGCGGCCACCCTGGGCCTGGATTTCCAGCGCATGCAGTTCACGTCCGACCTGCTGCCGTCCGACATCATCGGCGTGTCCATCTACGACCAGACCGCGCGTGAGTTCCGCTTCCACCCGGGTCCAGTGTTCACCCAGCTGCTGCTGGCGGACGAGATCAACCGCGCGCCGCCGCGCACGCAGAGCGCCCTGCTCGAGGCCATGGCCGAACACCAGGTGACGGTGGACGGCACCTGCCACACGCTGCCGCAGCCCTTCTTCGTGGTGGCCACGCAGAACCCGGTGGACCTGGCGGGCACCTTCCCCCTGCCCGATTCGCAGATGGACCGCTTCCTGCTGCGGCTGAAGCTGGGTTACCCGGATGCCGCCGCCGAGCGCGAAATGCTGGCCGGCGAGGACCGCCGCGACCTGATCGCACAAAGCATGCCGCGCCTGAGTGGCGAAGACGTCATCGCGCTGCGCGCGGCGGCCGAGCGCCTGCACGCCAGTCCGGCCCTGGTGAGCTACGTGCAAGCGCTGTTGCAGGAAAGCCGCCGCCACCCGGGCGTGCAGGTTGGCCTGTCGCCGCGCGCCGGCCTGGGCCTGCTGCGTGGCGCACGCGCCTATGCGCTTCTCGACGGTCGCAGCCACGTGCAGCCCGAGGACGTGCAGGCGCTCTTCAGCCAGGTGGCGGCGCACCGGCTGGTGCCCGAATCCGAATCCGAGGGCCGCGATGCGCTGGCAGCCAGCATCCTTAACGCCGTGGCGGTGGACTGAGCGCAGTGGCACGACCGCGCGACCGGATCGAACGCTTCAGCGACCGCTTGGCGGGCCTGCCCATGGTCCGCCCGAAGTCGCTGGAGGCGCTGCCGATCGTGATCGACCGGCGCCGCATCTACGTCCTGCCGACGGGTTTCGGCCTGTTCATGGCGGTGATGCTGCTGTCGATGCTGCTCGGCGGGCTCAACTACAACAACAACCCGGCCCTGCTGCTGGCGTTCCTGCTGATTGCGGTGGCGCACAACAGCCTGGTGCACGCGCACCTCACGCTGTCGGGCCTGCGGCTGATGGCCCTGCACGCCGAACCGGTGCCGGCCGGCAAACCAATGATGCTGCGGCTGGCGTTCGAGGCCAGCGGCACGCGCCAGCGTTCGGGGCTGGAGCTGCGCGCGGGCGACGAAGAAGCCTTCCTCGACCTGGCGCCGGGCGAGCGCGGCGAGATGGTGATCGCACTGCCCACGCACCGCCGCGGCTGGCTGTCGCCGGATCGGCTGCGCCTGTCCACGCTGCGGCCGTTCGGCCTGGCCCGGGCGTGGTCGTGGCTGCGGCCCGACACGCGCCTGCTGGTTTACCCGACGCCGGAGGCCGAGTCCGTGCCGCTGCCCGACCCCGGCGGCGACGGACAGTCCCAGCGCACCCGCAGCCACGGCGAACAGCCGCACCACCTGCGCGAGTACCGCGCGGGCGACGGCCTGCGCCAGATCGCGTGGAAGTCGTTGGGGGGGGCCGGCCCCCCCGCCGGGGGGGAGGGCCGCGCCCACCCCCCCCCCCGC
>NZ_JAIBFH010000062.1 GCF_019459675.1 Arenimonas sp. | reverse complement strand
CCGGGCGCCGCGCCGCCCCGCGCGACGACAAGCGTCCGGCCCGCCGTGGCCCGGGCGGCCCGGGTGGCGACAAGCGCGACGCCCGCTGAGTCATTCTTGATCGGGCATAGCCCGATCCGCGCGAAGCGTAACGGAGCCCCCTTAAGTTAAGGGGGCGGCCGATAACGGCTTCATCGTTATCGGCGGGGTTGTGGAAGTCAGTTCTCTTCCATTTTTTGCGGCCCGCCGCAAACCTCCCTCCCGCCTCCACACCACAGAATTCAGAGGATCAAAAAATGGAAATCACTGCATCGCTCGTCAAGGACCTGCGTGAACGTACCGGCGCGGGCATGATGGAATGCAAGAAGGCGCTGGTCGAGAACGCCGGCAACATCGACAACGCCGCCGAGTGGCTGCGCAAGTCGGGCCTGGCCAAGGCCGACAAGAAGGCTGACCGCGTCGCCGCCGAAGGCCGCATCGTGGCCGCCAGCGAAGGCGGCAAGGCCGTGCTGGTCGAGATCAACTCCGAAACCGACTTCGTGGCCAAGGACGACAACTTCCTGGCCTTCGCCAACGCCGTCGCCCAGGCCGCCCTGGCCTCCGGCGCCGCCGATGCCGACGCCCTGAAGTCCGCCAAGCTCGCCTCGGGCGAGACGGTGGACGAAGCCCGCGCCGCCGTCGTTGCCAAGGTCGGCGAGAAGCTGGACGTGCGTCGCCTGGCCAAGGTCGACACCGCCAACCACGTGGCGGCCTACATCCACGGCGGCCGCATCGGCGTGCTGGTGGAGCTCAAGGGCGGCGACGTTGAACTCGCCCGCGGCATCGCCATGCACGTGGCGGCCATGAACCCGCCCTACAACAAGGCGGCGGACGTGCCGGCCGACTTCCTGGCCAAGGAAAAGGAAATCGAACTGGCCAAGATGTCCGAGAAGGACAAGGCCAAGCCGGCCGAGATCCTCGAGAAGATCATCGGCGGCAAGGTGGCCAAGATCGTCAACGAAGTGACCCTGTACGGCCAGCCCTACGTGCTCAACACCGACCTGTCGGTGGAGGCCACGCTCAAGGCCGCCGGCGCCGAAGTGGTCGGCTTCCAGCGCCTGGCCGTTGGCGAGGGCATCGAGAAGGTGGTCGAGGACTACGCGGCCGAAGTCGCCAAGGCCATGGCGGTCTGATCCAGCGCCAATAGCCGAAAGAAAAGGCCGCGGGGCAACCCGCGGCCTTTTTCATGGTTCCCGCGGTGACTCAGAACTCCCAGCGCAAACCCAGCGTTGCGCCCTGCTGGCTGACGCCGGAGCGGGCGAGGATGCGCTCATACGTCAGGAAGCCGGACCGTCCCTGAGTAAGCACCATCGAAAGCCCCAGGCTCAACCGCAGGTAGCTGCTGTCCAGGTCGTCGCCCAGCACCAGGATCGGCGTCGCGGTCGGGTCATCGACGAAGAAGCCTCGGAAGGCCTCGGCGTCACTGCCGTATTCCTTGACCCACTCCACGTCCATCTGCGGCACCAGCACGCCCCAGGACGCGCTGTGCGCGAACGAGGCTTTGCCGCCCACGGTGGACGAGAACCCGGTCAACGTGCGCGACTCCACGCGCAGCGCCAATCCGCTGCCGTTGAGCGAGGCGTCCACCTGTTCCTCGAACGCATCGAAGCCCAGGCGGCTGTAGGCGGCCCGGCCGTAGGCGCCGAAGGTCCAGCCGCGCAGGGAGAAATCACGGCCGAAGGTGAGCGTGGCGCTGAGGTTGCTGCCGTCCGAACTGGCCACCGCGGTCTGGTTCACCACTTCGGTCGGCAGGACATAGGCAATGCTGCGCTCCTGGTCATAGCGGTTCGCGCCGTAGGTCAGCGCGCTGTCGAGGTACCAGTCGTTGTCGCGGTACCAGGTGCCGTAGCCCGAAACGCTGAAGCCCTGCATGTCCACCGAGCCCAGTCCGCCGGCCAGCTGCGTGTCCTGCCGGGTGTAGCCCAGGGCCACGCCCACCACCAGCTCGTTGCTCCAGCGGTAGTCCAGGCCGGCCGTCAGCCCCGCCACATCGAAGTCATAGCGCGGGGTGAGCCGGGTCGGGTCGAACTCGCCGCGGCCGATGTTTCCCGACACGAACAGCCCCCATTTGCCGAAGCTGCTGGCCTCCTGCGCCGGCGTGGAATCCACGGCCAGCAGCGCCGCGCCCAGCTGGCCCAGCGGCAGCCGGCCGCCGGCCATCGCCAGGGTGAGCCCCGAGAACGAAAACGCCGGCACCGGGGCGCCGCTGCGCAGGCCCATCATGCGGGTGTTGAGGTTCTCGAACTGGGCGCCCGCCGCCGCGCGACCGGTATCGGCCTGGGTCTGGGCGACATCGGGCAGCATCGCGGTCAGCGCATCGCTCACCGCATCGGGGTTGCTGACCGACGCGGACGTGAGGGCCACGCACTGGTCGAGCAGGTCCTGCTCGTCGGGCGGCCGGGGGCCCGGGCGGCGCGCCGGGCATTTCCTGAAAATGATGGGGCGGGGGGGGCGGCCCGGGCCGCGGCCGGCGCGCTGCGCCACACGCCGGGCGCCCTCCCGCCCCACGAGCAGGACCTGCTCGACCAG
>NZ_JAIBFH010000390.1 GCF_019459675.1 Arenimonas sp. | reverse complement strand
TTTTTGTGTTTTCCTTGGGGGCGGCGCGCGGGCCGGCGCGCGATGGTGAGTCTTGTAACGGCTTGTAGCAACTGCCTTATTCGAACCAGTGCTGGCGCGCGGCCATGATCAGCTTGGCGGCGCGTTCGGCATCCATGCCTTCGATGTCGGTGATCTCGTCGGTGGCGAGGTCGGCCAGGTCGTCACGGGTGACGATGCCGCGGCCCGCCAGCGTGTAGGCCAGGGCCTCGTCCATGCCGTCCAGCGACAGCAGGTCGTCGGCCGGCTTGTGGTCTTCGATTTCTTCCTCGGCCGCCAGCGCTTCGTTCAGCAGCGCGTCGCGGGCGCGGGCGCGCAGTTCCTCAACGATGTCGTCGTCGAAGCCTTCCACCGCCAGCAGTTCGGCGGCCGGCACGTAGGCGATTTCCTCGACCGTGCTGAAGCCCTCGGCGACCAGGATTCCGGCGATTTCCTCGTCCACTTCCAGCTTGTCCATGAACAGCTGGCGCGCGGTGGTCTGCTCGCCCTCGGACTTGGCGGTGACCTGGTCCTGGGTCATGACGTTGAGCTGCCAGCCGGTCAGGCGGCTGGCAAGCCGGACGTTCTGGCCGCCCTTGCCGATGGCCTGGGCCAGCTTGTCCTCGGCAACCGCGAGGTCCATGGAATGCTTTTCTTCGTCGACGATGATCGACTGCACTTCGGCCGGCGCCATCGCGTTGATGACGAACTGGGCCGGGTTGTCCGACCACAGCACGATGTCGATGCGCTCGCCGTTGAGCTCGTTGCTGACGGCCTGCACGCGCGAACCGCGCATGCCGATGCAGGCGCCGATCGGATCGGTGCGATGGTCGTGCGCCAGCACGGCGATCTTGGCGCGGTCGCCGGGGTCACGCGCCGCGGCCTTGATCTCCACCAGGCCCTGGCCGACTTCCGGCACTTCGAGCTTGAACAGTTCGATCATGAACTCCGGCGCAGTGCGGCTGATGAACAGCTGCGGGCCGCGGGCTTCGGCGCGCACGTCCAGCAGGAAACCGCGCACGCGGTCGCCCGGGCGCAGCACGTCGCGCGGGATCGCCTTGTCCTTGGGGATGAAGGCTTCGGCGTTTCCGCCCAGGTCCACGAACACGTTGCCACGCTCGACGCGCTTGACGATGCCGTTCACCAGCTCGCCGATGCGGTCACGCCAGGCGTCCAGCACCTGGGCGCGCTCGGCTTCGCGCACGCGCTGCACGATCACCTGCTTGGCCGCCTGGGCGGCGATGCGGCCGAACTCGGCGTTGTCGACCTGCTCCTCGACGAAGTCGCCGATCTCGGCGCCTTCCTTCTCCTCCACCGCGTCCATCATGCGGATCTGGCGCTCGGGCGACTCCATCACCACGTCGTCGGCCACCACTTCCCAGCGGCGGAAGGTTTCGTAGCTGCCGTCCTTGGGATCGATGGCCACGCGCACGGACACGTCCTGCTCGTGGTAGCGCTTCTTGGCGGCGGAAGCCAGGGCGGCCTCCATCGCTTCGATGATCACGGCGCGCGGCACGCCCTTCTCGTTGGCCACCGCTTCCATCACCAGCAACAGTTCCTTGCTCATCGTCTAAAGCTCCGTCAAAGGCGGCCGGGCCGCCTCGGGGTTGATCAGGATTCGTTTTTCGGCGTCTTGCGGCGGGTGCCGCCCGGGCCGGAGGGTTTGGGCTGGGCCGCAAGGCCCAGGGCAACCAGGTCGGGGACCAGGCGCGCTTTCTCGATGTTGTCGTGCGCGATGCGCATGTCGCCGGCTTCGTGGGCCAGCAGCACGTCATCGCCTTCCACGCCGGTGATGCGGGCCTGGAAGCGGCGGCGGCCGTCCTGGGCCATGCGCAGCGTCACCCGGGCCTGTTCGCCGATGAAGCGGCCGAACTGCTCGGCGGTGAACAGTGGGCGGTCGATGCCGGGCGACGACACTTCCAGCGTGTAAGCCGACGTAATCGGGTCGTTGACGTCGAGCACGGCGGCCACTTCGCGGCTCACCGCTTCGCAGTCTTCGATCGCAACCAGCCGACCCGGCGCATCGATGTAAAGGCGCAGCATGGCGCTGGTGCCGGTGGGAGAAAACTCCACGCCCAGCAGCTCGAGCCCCAGCGCCACCACCGTGGGCGAGAGCAGTTCGATGATTTCAGTCGCCTTGCCGGACATCGTTTGGAGGTTCGCCTCGTGCGTTTACGGAATTTCGAAAACAAAAAAGGGCCGTAAGGCCCTTTTCCGGTACATCCAGGTTCCGGCTTCCCGGGGCTGCCATGCTGGCCAACCCGAGGGAAAAAGCCTGTGCGATGAATCCTTTCGGAACCAAAGCCAGAAACTGGTAGCGGGGGCAGGATTTGAACCTGCGACCTTCGGGTTATGAGCCCGACGAGCTGCCAGACTGCTCCACCCCGCAGCAGTAGACGCGCATTATAGGGGTCTGCACGCGGCCGGCGCAAGCCCAATCTTCCCTGCCCCGCTCAGCCCCCGATCGCCAGCTCAGCCGCGCTTCGTAAAAGCCACCAAAGGCTCGCTGCCAACCGTGCAAGTGGCGCCAAAAGCGAAGGGCCGACGAATCGGCCCTTGGCGGGTGTTACGTCAAGCGGTTGGGGGTGCAGCGTCAGACCGGGAACGCCAGGCGGCACCAGCCCAGGATCCATTCGGCGAACAGGCCCAGCACCAGCAGCGCCGACGCGTTGACGGCGAACATCAGGCGCAGGTGGCCGTCGGGATGGATCTTGGCGCCCTCGCCTTCCGGCTCGTCGAAGAACATCACCTTGATGACGCGCAGGTAGTAGAACGCGCCGATCACCGCGCACACCACGCCCAACACCGCCAGCCAGATCAGGCCCGAGTCGACCGCAGCGCGCAGCACCTCGAGCTTGGCCCAGAAGCCCAGGAACGGCGGCACGCCGGCCAGTGAAGCCATGACGAACAGCACGAACATCGCCTGCATCGGATTGCGCGACCACAGCCCGCGGAAGTCGGCGATGTCCTCGGCCTCGAAGCCCTTGCGCGACAGCAGGATGATCGCGCCGAACGCCGCCGCCGACATGATCGCGTAGCTGATGGCGTAGAACATCGCCGCCGAATAGCCGGCCTGCCCGCCCTGGGCGATGCCCATGAACAGGAAGCCCACGTGCGAGATGGTGGAGTACGCCAGCATGCGCTTGAGGTTGGTCTGCACCAACGCCACCAGGTTGCCGATGATCAGCGACAGCGCCGCCAGCCAGGCCACCATGTCCTGCCAGTAGGCGTCCAGCGGACCCACGCCCGAATCCAGCAGGCGGTAGGCCATGCCGAACGCGGCCATCTTGGGCGCCGAACTGATGAACAGGGTGATGGCGGTCGGGGCGCCGGTGTACACGTCGGGCAGCCACATGTGGAACGGCGCCGCGCCGAACTTGAAGGCGATGCCCACCAGCATGAACACCACGCCGAACAGCAGCAGCGTGCGGTCGCCAACGCTGGCGGCCGCCGCCTGGATTTCGCCCAGCTGCAGGCTGCCGGTGGCGCCGTAAACCATGGACATGCCGTACAGCAGCATGCCCGAGGCCAGCGAGCCCAACACGAAGTACTTCATCGCCGCTTCGGTGGAACGTGGATTGTCGCGGTCCATGCCCACCAGGCCATAGGAACTCAGCGCCAGCAGCTCCAGCCCCAGGTACAGGGTAAGCATGCTGCCCGAGGAAATCATCAGCATCATGCCCAGCACCGCGAACAGGCCCAGCACGTAGAACTCGCCCTTGAACAGGCCGCGGTCCTGCAGGTAGGGCTTGGCGTAGATGAAGGATGCGCCGGCCACGAGGTACACGCCGATCTTGAGCACGTCGCTGACGGTGTCGCGCACGAACAGGTTGCCAAAGCCGTACACCGGCACCATCGCCATGTCGCGTGCGGTCAGCACCGCGGCAGTGACCAGGATGAACAGCGCCAGGAAGTGCGTCAGCCCGCGCCGCTGGTCGGACAGGAACAGGTCGACCATCAGCAGCGCAAACGCGGCGGCGCAGACGAAGATTTCCGGTCCCAAGGGCACCAGGTCGGCAATGGTAGGCATCGGCAGGGCCATTCTTGTTCCCTTACAGCTTGGTGGCGGCGAGCTGCACGAGCAGCTGCGCGATCGGTGCTTCCATGAGGTCGGTCAGCGGCTTGGGATACACGCCCAGCGCCAGCGTACCCAGTGCGAACACGCCCAGCACGAAGGCCTCGCGTCCGTTGATGTCGGTCAGCTCGGCCACGTGGTGGTTGGCGACTTCGCCGTAGATCACCCGCTTCACCATCCACAGCGTGTAGGCCGCGCCCAGGATCAGCGTGAAACCGGCGCCGAAGGCCACCCAGACGTTGTGCTGGAAGGCGGCCAGGATGACCATGAACTCGCCGACGAAGCCCGACGTGCCCGGCAGGCCCGAGTTGGCCATCGCGAAGAAGACGAAGAATGCGGCGAACCACGGCATGGTGTTGGCCACGCCGCCGTAGTCGCGGATCATGCGGCTGTGCATGCGGTCATAGACCACGCCCACGCACGAGAACATGGCGCCGGAAATGAAGCCGTGCGAAATCATCTGCACCATCGCGCCCTGCAGGCCCAGCTGCGCGGCATCGGTGTTGCCCAGCTCGCGCACCAGCGCGAAGGCGATGAAGGTACCGAGGGTAACGAAGCCCATGTGCGCGATCGACGAGTAGGCGATCAGCTTCTTCATGTCCTCCTGCACCAGCGCCACCAGGCCGATGTAGATCACCGCCGCCAGCGACAGCGCGATCACCAGCCAGGCCCACTCCTGCCCGGCGTCGGGCACGATCGGCAGGGTGAAGCGCAGGAAGCCATAGCCGCCGATCTTGAGCATGATCGCCGCCAGGATCACCGAGCCACCGGTGGGCGCTTCGACGTGGGCGTCGGGCAGCCAGGTGTGCACCGGGAACATCGGCACCTTCACCGCGAACGCCGCCAGGAAGGCGAAGAACAGCCACGTTTGCTCGGCCATCGTCAGCTTGAGCTGGTAGAAGTCGGCCAGCAGGAAGCTGGGGTTGCCCGCCTCCACCGTGCGCAGGTACAGGTACACCAGGCCGATCAGCATGAACACCGAGCCCAGGAACGTGTACAGGAAGAACTTCAGCGACGCGTACACGCGCTTGGGCCCGCCCCACACGCCGATGATGATGAACATCGGGATCAGCATGGCTTCGAAGAACACGTAGAACAGCATCGCGTCCAGGGCGCAGAACACGCCCACCATCAGGCCTTCAAGGATCAGGAAGGAGGCGAAGTACTGGTGCGCGCGACGCTCCACGGACGACCACGAACCCACCAGCACCAGCGCAGTGGTGAGCGTGGTCAGGGCAATCAGCGCGATCGACAGGCCGTCCACGCCCAGGGCGTAGCGGATGTCGAAGCTGGGGATCCAGGCGTGGTCCTCGACGAAGCGCATCGCCGGCGACGTGACGTCATGCCCGGCGAACAGCATCAGGCTGGCGGCGAAGGTGGCCACGGCCACGGCCAGGCCAAACACCTTGCCCTGGTGGGCGCGGGTGTCGCCAAACGCCAGCGTGAGCAGGCCGCCGAGGATCGGCAGCCAGATCAGCACGCTAAGCAGGGGGAAGTTCGAATCCATCAGGTCTTCCTTGTCTGTCTCAGCCGCCGACCGTCTTCACCAGCACCGCCAACAGCACGATGAGGCCAAGGATCATGGCGAAGGCATAGTTGTAAAGGCGTCCGGTCTGGATCTGCCGCAGCAGGCCGGCAACGCGGTCGATCACCACGACCGAACCGTTCACCAGCACGCCGTCGATCAGGCCGGCGTCACCGCGCTTCCAGGAAAGCTTGCCCAGCTTGAGGCCACCGCCGGCAAAGCCCTTCATCCAAAGGTCGTCGAAACCGTACTTGTTTTCGAGGATGCGGGTGAAGAAGGCTCCCACCTTGCTGGCGCGCATCTTCGTGGCCAGTTCAGGGCGGAACAGGTAGAGGAACGTCGCCAGCGCGAATCCACCGAACGCCAGCCAGAACACCGGGGACGCCCAGAAATGGAGTCCGAAACCAACGGCGGCCGAAACCCAGCCGTGATCGGCGTGCCAGAGCGTCGCACCGGCCGCGGCCACGGTGTCATGCGCCGGCAGCACTTCGATGGCGCCACGGAAGAAATCGCCGAACAGCATCGGCCCGACCGTGAAGAAACCGATCAGGACCGACGGGATGGCCAGCAGGATCAGCGGGATCGTGACGACCTTGGGCGACTCGTGCGGTTCCACCGGGCCATGGTGGCCGTGGTCGTCGTGGGCCTCGTCATGGTGGGCGTCGGCATGCGCATCGTGTCCGTGGCCGTCGTCGTGCGCCGCCACCTCGCGGAAACGCTCCTTGCCGTGGAACGTCAGGTACAGCAGGCGGAAGCTGTAGAAGGCCGTGACGAACACGCCCAGCATCACCGCCCAGTAGCCGTAGGTCTGGACCCAGCCACCGGTCTTGGCGGCCTCACCCGCGGCCACGATGATGGTGTCCTTGGAGTAATAGCCCGAGAAGAACGGCGTACCCACCAGCGCCAGCGTACCGATGAGGCTGGTGATGTAGGTGATGGGCATGTACTTGCGCAGCCCGCCCATCTTGCGCATGTCCTGCTGGTGGTGCATGCCGATGATCACCGAGCCAGCAGCCAGGAACAGCAGCGCCTTGAAGAAGGCGTGGGTCATCAGGTGGAACACCGCGGCCGAATACGCCGAAACGCCCAGCGCCACGGTCATGTAGCCCAGCTGGGACAGCGTGGAATACGCGACGACACGCTTGATGTCGTTCTGCACGATGCCGATGAAGCCGGTGAAAAGCGCCGTGGTGGCGCCGATGAACAGCACGAAAGCCAGCGCCGCCTCGCTCTGTTCGAACAGGGGCGACATGCGCGCCACCATGAAGATGCCGGCCGTCACCATCGTGGCGGCATGGATCAGGGCCGAGATCGGCGTGGGGCCTTCCATCGAATCGGGAAGCCAGACGTGCAGCGGGACCTGGGCCGACTTGCCCATGGCGCCGATGAACAGGCAGATGCAGATGAAGCTGATGACCTGCACTTCCACGGCCGACGACATCACCTGCCAGGTGTGCCCGAACAGGCTGATCTGGCCCGACCACAGGCTGAAGGTGCCGGTGAGCTCGGCGTTGGACGCGTGGGTGAACGCCGTGGCGTAGTCCAGCGTGCCGATCCAGGCCAGCACGCCGGCAATGCCGAGCAGGAAGCCGAAATCGCCGACGCGATTGACCAGGAACGCCTTGAGGTTGGCGACGATGGCCGTCGGCCGCTTGTACCAGAAGCCGATCAGCAGGTACGACACCAGGCCCACCGCCTCCCAGCCGAAGAACAGCTGCAGGAAGTTGTTGCTCATCACCAGCATCAGCATGCTGAAGGTGAACAGCGAGATGTAGCTGAAGAAGCGCTGGTAGGCCGGGTCGTCGGCCATGTAGCCGATGGTGTACACGTGCACCAGCAGCGAAACGAACGTGACCACCACCATCATCATCGCGGTCAGGTTGTCGACCATGAAGCCCACGTGCGCGGAGTAACCGCCCACCTGGAAGAAGGTGTAGATGTTCTGGTTGAACGGGTCGGCGTTCTGCACCAGCAGCTGCCAAAGCACCTGGATGGACAGGGCGCAGCTGACCGCCACGCCGGCGATGGTGACCCAGTGGGCGCCCGCGCGGCCCACCTGCTTGCCGAAGAACCCGGCGACGATGCTGCCCAGCAGCGGCGCCAGCGCGATCACCAGCAGCGTGTTCAAGGAAATCATCGCGCGCTCAGCCCTTCAGGGAATCGAGTTCGGCGACGTTGATGGTCCGCGTGTTGCGGAACAGCGTCACCAGGATGGCCAGGCCGATGGCGGCCTCGGCAGCGGCCACGGTCAGGATGAAGAACACGAAGATCTGGCCCGACACGTCGCCCAGGAAGCGCGAGAACGCCACGAAGTTGATGTTCACCGCCAGCAGCATCAGCTCGATGCACATCAGCAGCACGATGACGTTCTTGCGGTTGATGAAGATGCCGGCGACGCTGATGCAGAAGAGCACCGCGCCCAGCGCGAGGAAATGACCGAGGGTGATCACGGGTTGCCCTCCTGGCGGGGTTCAGAGGCCACCTTGACCAGGCGGACGCGGTCGTCGCGCTTCACCGCCACCTGGCCGCCCGCGTCCTGGTGCTTGGTGCCGGGGCGACGGCGCAGCGTCAGCATCACGGCCACCACCAGCGCCACGGTGAGGATGACCGCGGCGATCTCGAAGGGAAGGATGTACTTGCTGAACAGCGTTTCGCCGATCCATTCGATGTTGGACTTGCCAAGCGCCGCGGCCGGGTCGCTGGCCGGCAGCGTGACCTCGAAGCGCTTGCTGCCGATCAGCATCATCATCTCGGCGGCCATCACCACCACCACGGCGCCCGTCAGCGGCAGGTAGCGGGTGAAGCCCTCGCGCAGGGGCGCGGTATTCACGTCGAGCATCATCACCACGAACAGGAACAGCACCATCACGGCACCGATGTAGACCAGCACCAGCACCACCCCCAGGAACTCGGCCTGCAGCAGCAGCCACAGGCAGGCGGTGGAGAAGAAGCACAGCACCAGCGTCAGGACCGCGTGCACCGGGTTGCGGGCCAGGATGACCCCCAGCGCGGAAACCACGGTGACGGTGGCGAAAGCCCAGAAGGCGGCGAGTTCGTAGCTCATGTCAGTGGGTCCCCTGCCTCAACGGAAGGCCGCGTCAGCGGCCCGTCGCTGCGCGATCTCGTCTTCGAACCGGTCGCCGATGGCGAGCAGCTGCTGCTTGCTGACGATGTTCTCGCCGCGCTTCTCGAAGTGGTACTCGTGGATATGCGTCTCGACGATCGAGTCCACCGGGCAGCTTTCCTCGCAGAAGCCGCAGTAAATGCACTTGAACAGGTCGATGTCGTAACGGGTGGTGCGCCGCGAGCCGTCGGCGCGCGGTTCGGAGTCGATGGTGATCGCCAGCGCCGGGCAAACCGCCTCGCAAAGCTTGCACGCGATGCAGCGCTCTTCGCCGTTGGGGTAGCGCCGCAGGGCGTGCAGGCCGCGGAAGCGCGGCGACTGCGGCAGCTTTTCGAACGGGTAGTTCACGGTGTACTTGGGCTTGAACAGGTAGCTCAGCGTGAGCTTCATGCCGGCCAGCAGCTCCAGCAGCATCAGGCTCTTGAGGTAGTTCGCGATTGCGTTCATAGGTGTCTCAGGCCCCGACCGTGAACCAGTTGTTGTAGGCCATGATGGCGGTCACGAAGATCCAGAAGATCGTGATCGGGATGAACACCTTCCAGCCCAGGCGCATGATCTGGTCATAGCGATAGCGCGGGAACGTGGCGCGGAACCAAAGGAAGGTGAAGGCGAAGAACAGGAACTTCAGCGCCAGCCACCACCAGCCCGGCTCGCCAAGGAAGCCCCACGACGGCGGGAACGGCGACAGCCAGCCACCCATGAACAGGATCGGCGTAAGCAGGCTGATCAGCATCATGTTGGCGTATTCGGCCAGGAAGAAGATGGCGAAGGCCGAACCCGAATACTCGACGTGGAAGCCGGCGACGATTTCCGACTCGCCCTCGGCCACGTCGAAAGGGGCGCGGTTGGTCTCGGCCACGCCGGAAATCACGTAGATGATGAACAGCGGGAACAGCGGCAGCCAGAACCACTCCAGCATGCCAAGGTCACCCGCCTGGGCGTGGACGATGCCGCTGAGGTTCATCGTGCCCGAAGCCACCAGCACGCCCACCAGGGCGAAGCCCATGGCGATTTCGTAGCTGATGACCTGCGCCGCGGAGCGCATCGCGCCGAGGATGGCGTACTTGGAGTTCGACGCCCAGCCGGCAATGATGATGCCGTACACGCCCATGGAAGTCAGGGCCAGCAGCACCAGCAGGCCGGCGTTGACGTTGGCCAGCACCACGCCGTCGTCGAACGGGATCACCGCCCAGGCCGCCAGCGCCGGTGCCAGCGCCAGCAGCGGCGCCAGCCGGAACAGCATCGGGCTGGCCGAGCTGGGGATGACCAGTTCCTTGAACAGCATCTTGAACACGTCGGCAAAGGCCTGGATGACGCCCACGCCCATGAACCCGCCGATGAACTGGGGCCCGTGGCGCACGTGCATCCAGCCAATCACCTTGCGCTCGGCCAGGGTGTAGAAGGCCACGCCGATGGTGATCGGCAGCACGATGACGATGATCTTGACCAGGGTCCAGATGACCAGGCCCGGATCGCCGAAGCTCAGGAAAAACTCTCGCATCGCTTCGATCATCTCAGGCCCCTACCACCGCAAGGCGCGCCGTGGGCGACATCGGCGCCGTGGCTTCGTAACCCGACTCGATCCAGACCGCGCCCTTGGGCACGCGGGCGCTGACCGCCACCGGCAGCGCCGCGCTGCCAACGCCGTCCCCAACCTTGGCCACGCCGCCGTCGGACAGGCCTCGCGCCAGGGCTTCTTCGGGGTGAAGCACGACGCGCGGGCCGTGGGTGAGCGGATGGGCGTTGAGTGCGACCGCGCGACGCAGCACCGCGTCGCCGCGGTAGATCGGCGTGCTGGTGATGCGCTCCAGGCCGGCGTCATGCTTGCCCGCCTCGGACAGGCCGGCCCCCTGCGCCGGCGCCTGCGGCGCCAGGCCGGCGCGCAGGCCGTGCAGATCGGTTAACTCGAAGCCGGCGATGCCCAGGCTGCCGCCCAGCGCACGCAGCACGCGCCAGCCGGCGCGCGCTTCGCCCGGCAGCTTGCCGCCGGCCTGGGTGGACTGGTGGATGCCGTCGACGTTGGTGAGCGTGGCTTCGATTTCCGGCAGCAGGCCGATCGGCAGGATCACGTGCGCGATCTTCCTGAGCTCGTCGGATGCAAACGCAGCGAACGCCACCACTTTGGCGCCGGCCAGCGCCTTGAGCGCCTGCGCACCCTGGGCGAAGTCGAACTGCGGTTCGATGCCGTACAG
>NZ_JAIBFH010000307.1 GCF_019459675.1 Arenimonas sp. | reverse complement strand
CGGTGGCGGTCACCAGGGGTTCGAGCGGCGTGTAGCGCATCAGCGGCGTGCTGACGGCGGTCGGCAGCCATCCCGCAAGCAGCGACCGCAGGCCCTCCCGGGTGGCCAGCGGGCTGAGCACGGCCTGGGTTTGCGCCACCGCCAGCACGCCTTCCACTTCCCAGCCCGCGGGCTTGAGCTTGTAGCTTCGGTAGATGGCGTGCACCAGTTTGCGCTGGATGTCTTCCGCCGATTCGCTGCTGCCCGCGCGACGCAGGGTGGCGGGCAGGAAGGGCTTGAGCAGCGGCACGCGGTCCAGGCCCACCTGCAGCGCGGCGCCAGCGCCAGCCTTCACGCAGGCGGCGTGCAGCATCGGTTCGATCCCGGCATCCAGGGGCTGGGACTTCTTGGGGGTGGCGCGCGCGGGTCGGCTGCTCATGGCTGAAGCATAGCGCGCCGCCGGCCTTGGTAAACTGGGCCATCGCATGGAGAAACGCGCATGGACTTCGACCGCTACGACCGCATCCGCCCGATCCGCTGGCAGGGCGACCATTTGTCGCTGCTCGACCAGCGCAAGCTGCCGTTCGTGGCCGAGTACGTGCAGTGCAGTGACGCCGACGCGGTGGCGGCGGCCATCCACGCGCTGGTGGTGCGCGGCGCGCCGGCCATCGGCATCGCCGCCGCCTGGGGTGCGGTGCTGGCCGGGCAGCGCGTGGCGGCGGCCGACGGTGCGCAAGCCTTGGCCAGGCTCGCCCGCGACTTCAGCCACCTGCAGGCGGCCCGACCCACCGCGGTAAACCTGATGTGGGCGCTGGCCCGCATGCGGCGCGCGCTGGCCGGGGCCGGCGCCGACTGGCTGGCGGTGCTGGAGTGCGAGGCGGCCGCCATCGAGACCGAGGACCTGGCCGCCAATCGCTACATGGGCGCCCTGGGCGCGGCCCTGTTGGCTCCCGGCAGCGGCGTGCTGACCCACTGCAACACCGGCTCGCTGGCCACGGCCGGCTTCGGCACGGCGCTGGGCGTGATCCGCGCCGGTGTGGCCGAGGGTCGCATCGAGCGCGTCTACGCCAGCGAAACGCGGCCCTGGCTGCAGGGTGCGCGCCTCACCGTCTGGGAGCTGCTGCAGGACGGCATCGCCGCCACCCTGATCGCCGACGGCGCGGCGGCCCACCTGATGAAAACCGGCGCCGTGCAGTGGCTGGTGGTCGGCGCCGACCGCATCTGCGCCAACGGCGACACCGCCAACAAGATAGGCACGTATTCGCATGCCATCGCCGCGCGCCACCACGGCGTCAAGGTGATGGTGGTGGCGCCGTCGTCCACCGTGGACATGGCCACCGCGCACGGGGACGACATCGACATCGAGATGCGCGACCCGGCCGAACTGCTGGCCATGGCCGGCGTGCGCACCGTCGCCGACGGCGTGCAGGCATGGAATCCGGTGTTCGACGTCACCCCCGCCGGGCTGATCGACGCCATCGTTACCGAGCGTGGCGTGGTGGAGCGTCCGGACCAGGCAAAAATGGCCGCTGTTTTCGGCGCCAAATCAAGCCCCTAAGTGCTTGTTTTATGGCAGCTAAGCAGCCCTTTTCATGGGCTGTTTCTGGTATGATTTCACGTCCCTGAAAGCCCCCGTGCGCGGCCCCGGCCGCCGCACCCGCCCGAACGTCGAATACGGAAGCACGAATGGCAGATCTCGCGAAGGAAATCATCCCGGTAAACCTCGAAGACGAGATGCGCAAGAGTTACCTCGACTACGCCATGAGCGTGATCGTGGGGCGCGCGCTCCCGGATGTCCGCGACGGCCTCAAGCCCGTTCACCGCCGCGTCCTGTTCGCCATGAACGAGCTGGGCACGCACAGCAACAAGCCGCACGTGAAGTCCGCCCGAATCGTCGGCGACGTCATCGGCAAGTACCACCCCCACGGCGACCAGTCCGTGTACGACACCCTGGTGCGCATGGCCCAGCCCTTCTCGCTGCGCTACCTGCTGATCGACGGCCAGGGCAACTTCGGTTCGGTGGACGGCGACTCCGCCGCCGCCATGCGATACACCGAGGCGCGCATGACGCGCCTCACGCACGAACTGCTGGCCGACATCGACAAGGAAACGGTCGACTTCCAGCTCAACTACGACGAAAAGGAAATGGAGCCGACGGTCCTGCCGTCGCGCTTCCCGAACCTGCTGGTGAACGGCTCGGCCGGCATCGCGGTCGGCATGGCCACCAACATCCCGCCGCACAACCTGGGTGAGGTGATCGACGCCACCATCGCCCTGATCGACGACCCGGAAACCAGCATCGGCGACCTGATGGCCTTCGTTCCCGGGCCTGATTTCCCTACCGGCGGCATCATCAACGGCGCCGCCGGCATCCACGCCGCGTACCACACCGGCCGCGGCCGGGTGCGCATCCGCGCCAAGGCCGAGGTGGAGGTCAACGAAGACACCGGCCGCGAAGCCATCATCGTCACCGAGCTGCCCTACCAGGTGAACAAGGCCCGGCTGATCGAGAAGATCGCCGAGCTGGTGAAGGAAAAGAAGCTCGAGGGCATCAGTGAACTGCGCGACGAGTCCGACAAGGACGGCATGCGCGTGTTCATCGAGGTCAAGCGCGCCGAGTCGGCCGAGGTGCTGCTCAACAACCTCTACCAGCAGACGCCGATGGAATCGGTGTTCGGCATCAACATGGTGGCCCTGGTGGACGGCCGGCCGCAGATCCTCAACCTCAAGCAGATGCTGGAAGCCTTCATCCGGCACCGCCGCGAGGTCGTCACCCGCCGCACCATCTTCGAGCTGCGCAAGGCCCGCGCCCGCGCCCACATCCTCGAGGGCCTGACGGTTGCGCTGGCCAACATCGACGCCATGATCGAGCTGATCAAGACGTCCGAGAACCCGGCCGTGGCCAAGGAGCGCATGCTCGCCCGGGTCTGGGATCCGGGCCTGGTGGGCGCGCTGCTGGGTGCCGCCGGCGCCGACGATTCCCGTCCCGAAGACCTTGCCCCGGGTGTCGGCATGCAGCCCACGGGCTACCAGCTGAGCGAAATCCAGGCCCAGCAGATCCTCGAGATGCGCCTGCACCGCCTGACCGGCCTGGAGCAGGAAAAGCTCACCGACGAGTACAAGCAGCTGCTCGAGGCCATCCGCGCCCTCATCCACATCCTGGAAAACCCCGAGCGCCTGCTCGAAGTGATCCGCACCGAGCTGCGCACGCTGCGCGACGAATACGCCGACGACCGCCGCACCGAGATCCGTCCGGGCGAGGAAGACCTCGACATCCTGGACCTCATCGCGTCCGAAGACGTGGTGGTGACGCTGTCGCACGCCGGCTACGCCAAGCGCCAGCCGCTCACCACCTACCGCGCGCAGAAGCGCGGTGGCAAGGGGCGTTCGGCCACGGCGGTGAAGGAAGAAGACTTCATCGACCGCCTGTGGATCGTCAACACCCACGACACGCTGCTCACCTTCACCAGCACCGGCCGCGTGTTCTGGCTCAAGGTCTACCAGCTGCCCGATGCCGGCCCGAACTCGCGTGGCCGGCCCATCATCAACTGGATCCCGCTGCAGGAAGGCGAGAAGGTCCAGGCCGTGCTGCCGGTGCGTGAATTCGACGACAGCCACTTCGTGTTCTTCGCCACCCGCGACGGCACGGTCAAGAAGACCCCGCTTTCCGACTACTCGCGTCCGCGCTCCACCGGCATCTGGGCCATCAACCTCGACGAGGGCGACGGCCTGGTGGACGTGCAGCTGACCAACGGCCAGCGCGACGTGATGCTGTTCGCCAGCAGCGGCAAGGCCGTGCGCTTCGACGAGAACGAAGTGCGTTCGATGGGCCGCACCGCAACCGGCGTGCGCGGCATGCGCCTGAAGGAAGACGGCGAAGGCCAGGGCGCCAAAGTGGTCAGCATGATCGTGGTGGACGGCGACGGCGACATCCTCACCGCCAGCGCCAAGGGCTTCGGCAAGCGCACCCCGGTGGAGGACTACCCGAAGAAGGGCCGCGGCACCCAGGGCGTGATTGCCCTGCAGACCAGCGAGCGCAACGGCGCGCTGGTGGGCGCCATCCAGCTCACCCCGCAGCACGAAATTCTGCTGATTTCCGACCAGGGCACCCTGGTGCGCACCCGCGCTTCGGAAGTCTCGCAGGTGGGCCGCAACACCCAGGGCGTCACCCTGATGCGGGTGGCGGCGGACGAAGAGCTGATCGCCGTGGAGCGCGTGGACATGATTGATGTCGTGGACGACGAGCCCGGCGCGGGCATGGACTCCCCGGCCGTCACGGACCCGTCGCAGCCGCAGCCCGAGGCTTGAGCCGGAAAGGCCGCGCGAAACTTTTCGCGCGGCCCATGATCCAAGCACGGCACCCCTGACGGAGAGTGGCATGCGTTTGACTCGATTCGCCGCCGCATGGCTGGCTGTGACCCTGATGCTGGCCGCCATGCCGGCATTGGCGCAGGACAAGGCCGCGGCCACCCCCGTGCGCTCCAGCGACGCTGCTCGTATCGCGGCCGCCCGCGACCGCGTGCTGCCCGTGGTGGTGAGCATCCTCACCGTGCGCGAAGACTACCGGCAGGGCGAGCCGGTGCTCAGCGTGTCCAGCGGCAGCGGCACCGTGGTTTCGCCGCAGGGCCATATCGCCACCAATGCCCACGTCACCGAGAACGGCCGCAGTTTCCGCGTGGTTTTCGCCGATGGCCGTGAGCTGCCCGCGCAGCTGATCGGCACCGACACACTGTCCGACCTCGCGGTGCTGCAGGCCTTGCCTGCCGCACCTGAAACCTTCGCCTTCGCCGAGTTCGCGCCCACGCTGGAGCTGCAGCCCGGCGACACGGTGCTGGCGATGGGCGCGCCCTGGGGCCTGTCCAACTCGATGAGCGCCGGCGTGGTGAACAACCCGCGCCGTCTGCTGGTGTCGCTGTTCGACGACGAGGCCGACTACGAGGACCGCATCGGCGCCGACCAGCCCACCGGCCGCTACTACGCCTGGATACAGCACGACGCGGCCATCGCGCCGGGCAATTCCGGCGGTCCACTGGTGGACCTGTCTGGCCGCATCGTGGGCGTGAACACCCGCGGCACGCTGTTCGGTGGCGACCTGGCCTTCGCCATCCCTGGGCCCGATGCCGGCGAAGTGGTGAAGGCGCTGGTGGCCAAGGGCCGCATTGAACGCAGCCACCTGGGCTTCCGCCTGCGCTCGCTCAAGGGCACCGGATTCAAGCAGGGCGTGCTGGTGAATGCGGTCGAGCGTGGCTCCGCTGCCGAAAAGGCCGGCCTGCTGGCGGGCGACCGCATCCTGAGCCTGCAGGGCGATCCGGTCATCGCACTGCAGCCGGTGGACGTGCCGGCCCTGCAGCGTCGGCTGGCCGAGTTGCCGGGCGGCGCGTCGGTGGCGCTGGAAATCGACCGTGCCGGCCGCAGCAGCCAGATCACGCTCACGGCGGCCCGCCTGCCGGACGATGCCGTGGAGGAGCGCGCCTTCGCGCCGTTCGGGCTGTCGCTGGCCGAGATGACGCCGGCCCTGAGTCGTCGCCGCAACCTCGAGCAGGCCAGCGGCCTGCTGGTCACCGGCGTAAGGCCGGGCGGCCCGGGGGCCACGGCGCGCCCGGCGCTGGCGCAGGGCGACCTGATCCTTCGCATCAACGGCCAGGCCGTGGCCAGCCATGAAACCCTGTCGAAGCTGGCAGGCGCGGCCCCGGCCGACGGCAAGCCGCTGGTGGTCGAGTTCCAGCGCGAGGCCGAGCAGCGCGTAGCGGTGCTGGCGCCGCTGCACGGCGACCGCGTGCGCACGCCGCTGCCTGAGTTGGCCAAGGCCTGGGCCGGCGTCGAGGTGCAGCCGATCACTGCTTCGCTGGCGCGCGACCTGGGGCTGGCCGAGCCGGGCTTCCGCATCATCCGCATTTATCCCGGCAGCCCCCTGGCCGCGGCCGGCGCACGGGTCGGCGACCTGCTGACCACGCTGGACGGAGAGCCGCTGCGTGCAGCGAACGAGAATTCGGCCGACGGTTTCCACCAGCGCGTGCGCGACCTGCCGATAGGCAGCACCGCGCGCTTCCAGGCCCTGCGCGACGGCAAGCCCCGGGAGTTCGCGCTTACGCTGGCGGCCACGCCGGTCAACACGTCGGCCCTGCGCACGCTGGCCCTGAGCCGCCTGCGCGCCCAGCTGCGCGAGATGGGCTTCTACGACCGCGCGGCCCGCCGTCTTCCGGGCAGCCAGGCCGGCGTGGTGGTGGACGGTGTCGAACCCGGTGGCCCGGCGGGGCTGGCGCACCTGGGCACGGGCGACATCATCATCAGCCTGGGCGGCGATCCCGTGCGCGACCTGACCGACCTGGCGCAGGCGCTGGACAAGGCGCTGGCCAAGGGCAACGGCAGCGTGGTGCCCCTGCAGGTGATCCGCGGTGGTGAAACCCGCATTCTCTATCTCGAACGCTACTGGCTTACGGAGACGCCATGACCCTGGTCCGCCTGATCGCCCTTGCCGCGCTGCTGACGGTGGCGCCGCACGCTTCCGCGACCGATGCGTTCGACGATTACCGCGAGGTCTACCGTGATCTGGTGCAGCAGCATTCGGACGCCATCGTGACGATGAAGTTCGTGATGTCGGTGACCAACTCGGGCAACGAACAGCGCATCGAAGACCGCACGCAGGCGGTGATGGTGAGCGCCGACGGCCTGCTGGTGGTGCCCGAGCGCGCCGTCAGCGTGGATTTCAGCAAGCTGGGGGCGGCAACGCCGGGCCAGGCGTCGCCGGTCGCCAAATCCAGCGAATTCCGGGTGCGCCTGGCCGATACCGAAGACTGGCTGCCGGCCGACCTGGTCACCCGCGACGCAGAACTGGGCCTGGCCTGGCTGCGCCTGCGCGATCCGGTCGGCAAGCTGGGTTTCGTGGACCTGGCGCAGGGCATCCAGGCCGAGCCGGGCATGGTGTTTTTTTCCCTGCTGCGCACCTCCGACGAATGGGGCGGCGTGCCCGTGTTCCGCCCGGGCCTGGTGCTGGGTGAGACGCGCAGCCCGACCTACCGGCTGATGGTGGACGGCGTGCCCGGCATCGCCTTCTCGCACGACGGCAAGCCCATGGGCTACGTCGACATCGACCTGGGCGCCTTGTCGCGCCAGGGCGGCACCGGCCTGGGCCTGGACATGGCCGACATGGCGCTGCGCATGACGCCGATAGACAAGGTGGCCGCGGCCACCGCGCAGGCGGCGAAACTGCCGGTGGCCGGCGCGGGCGACTGAGGGGCCGCCGCGGGGCGCTGACCGTTTTAACGGTGGATTGCGTGGCGGCATGCCTGCAGCGCAGCCGCCCTATACTGGCCACGTCCCCTGGAGTGGCCCATGAAACCTACCCGAACCCTGCGTCGCGCCGCGCTGCTTTCCGTCCTGCTGCTGGCCTCACTGATCGCCGTCGGCTGCAAGCGCGAGGCCAACCAGGTGCCGGAATTGCAGGGCGCAGCGCCGATTGATGCGCGGCCCACGGTGGAAGGATTCGCGCTGGTGTCGGCCGGGCGCGGTGAGCGCCAGGGGGACGTGGCCATTGCGCTGGCGTTTTCGCAGCCGCTGGCGGCCAGCCAGGATTTCGACGCGCTGATCGTGGTGACCGGGCCCGACGGCGCCCCGGTGAAGGGCAGTTGGGTGCTGGACAGCCAGGCCAGCACGCTGCGCTTCCCCTACGTCGAGGCCAGCCGCGACTACCGCGTGCTGGTGCGTGCTGGCCTGTCCGCCGCCGACGGCAAGACCCTGGGCAAGGACGACCAGCGCACGGTCAACACCGGGCCGGTTGAGCCCGCGGTGGGCTTCGCTTCCCAGGGCAGCGTGCTGCCGGCGCGCGACACCCGCGGCTTGCCGGTGGTGTCGGTGAACGTGCAGGAAGTGGACGTGGAGTTCCTGCGCGTGCGCGACAAGGAACTGTCCAGCTTCTTCAGCCAGTACCAGCGCGGCGGCCGCCGTGGCAGCTGGGAACTGGACAGCGAATACGGCGACAAGACCCCCATGTCGCAGCTGGCCGAGCCGGTCTACGTCAACCGCTTCGTGCTGGGCGGCAAG
>NZ_JAIBFH010000286.1 GCF_019459675.1 Arenimonas sp. | reverse complement strand
AGATGGTGATGCCGGGCGACAACGTGAAGATGGTGGTCACCCTGATCGCGCCGATCGCGATGGATGACGGCCTGCGCTTCGCGATCCGCGAAGGTGGCCGCACCGTCGGCGCCGGCGTGGTTGCCAAGGTCATCAAGTAAGCGTATAATGCGCGGCTCGGTCGCCCCTTAGGGCGGCCCACATACGAAATGAGGGGCAGGATGCCCCTCGTGTTCGCGGCCAGGACGGTCGAAGCTGTGTAAAACAGCCCTTTACAGGGACGTTTAACACAAGCTATACTTTCTTGCTCGGTGGACCAGACATGGTCCGCCGAGTTTGTTTTCCACGGGAGTCAGGGCGCAAAGCCCCTGGCTCCGACGCTCTTTACCGCAACAAGGATATCGCCATGGCGGACCAGAAGATCCGGATTCGGCTCAAGGCCTACGATCATCGCCTGATTGATCGTTCGGCTTCCGAGATCGTGGAGACGGCCAAGCGGACCGGCGCGCAAGTGCGCGGCCCGATCCCGCTGCCGACCAAGATCGAGCGCTACACCGTGCTGGTGTCGCCGCACGTCGACAAGGACGCGCGTGACCAGTACGAGACCCGCACCCACAAGCGTGTGCTGGACATCATCGACCCGAACGACAAGACCGTGGACGCGCTGATGAAGCTCGAACTCGCGGCTGGCGTCGACGTCCAGATCAAGCTGACCTGAGGCAACAACCATGACGACCAAAAACATTGGAATCGTGGGCCGCAAGGCGGGCATGAGCCGCATCTTCACCGAGGATGGTCGTTCCATCCCGGTGACCGTGATCGAGGCCAGCCCGAATCGCATCACCCAGATCAAGACCAACGAGATCGACGGCTACACGGCCGTGCAGGTCACCGCCGGCACCAAGCGTGCTGCGCTGGTGAACAAGCCGCTGTCGGGCCACTACGCCAAGGCGAAAGTGGAAGCCGGTCGCGGGTTGTGGGAGTTCCGCATCGAAGACAAGGATGCCGGCAACTTCGAGGTTGGCAACGAGATCAAGGCGGACATCTTCACTGTCGGCCAGCTGGTCGACGTCGCCGGCATCACGAAGGGCAAGGGCTTCCAGGGCACCATCAAGAAGTATCACTTCAAGATGGGCGATGCCACCCACGGTAACTCGCTGTCGCATCGCTCGCCGGGCTCCATCGGCCAGCGCCAGACCCCGGGTCGTGTTTTCCCGGGCAAGAAGATGGCCGGCCACATGGGTGCGATCCAGC
Source organism: Arenimonas sp. (assembly GCF_019459675.1). Taxonomy (GTDB): domain Bacteria; phylum Pseudomonadota; class Gammaproteobacteria; order Xanthomonadales; family Xanthomonadaceae; genus Arenimonas. The sequence continues at coordinate 14,997 of NZ_JAIBFH010000286.1, read as the reverse complement.
AGACGATGCAGAACCTGGAAGTGGTCAAGGTCGACGCCGAGCGTGGCCTGATCGCGATCAAGGGTTCCGTCCCCGGTGCGCCGGGCGGCGATGTCATCGTCCGTCCGACGAGCAAAGGTTGAGGAGTAAGTAATGGAACTCGCCGTTATTGGAAGCGCCAAGACGCTGTCGGTATCCGACGCGATCTTCGGTCGCGAATTTAGCGAGGATCTCGTGCACCAGGTGGTCGTTGCTTTCCGCAACGCCGGCCGGGCTGGCACCAAGGCCCAGCTGACGCGCTCGGAAGTGCGTGGCACCACCAAGAAGTTCAAGAAGCAGAAGGGCGGCGGTGCCCGCCATGGCGACTACCGCGCCCCGATCTTCATCGGTGGTGGTGTTACGTTCGCCGCCAAGCCGCGCAACTTCGCCCAGAAGGTCAACCGCAAGATGTATCGCGCTGCCATCTGCGCGATCATGTCCGAGCTGAACCGCCAGGGTCGCCTGAAGATCGTCGATGCCTTTGACATCGCCGAGCCGAAGACCAAGTCAATGGTCGCCAAGTTGAAAGAGATGGGCGTCGCCCATCCGCTGATCGTCACCGAGAACGGCACCGAAGCCCTGTATCTGGCCGCCCGCAACCTGCCGTACGTGCAGGTCCGCGACGTCCAGGGTCTGGATCCGGTCGCCCTGGTCGGTGCCGAGTACGTGATCATGACCGCGGAAGCGGTTACGAAGGTCGAGGAGTGGCTGGCATGAGCAACATCAAGAACTTCGGCATTATTCGCGCGCCGCGCGTGTCTGAAAAGACTGCGCGCATCCAGGAGCAGAGCAACCAGTACGTCTTCGAAGTGGCGACGACTGCGACCAAGGCCGACGTCAAGTCCGCCGTTGAGTCGCTGTTCAACGTCAAGGTCGAAGCGGTCAACGTGTTGAACGTGAAGGGCAAGACCAAGACCTTCCGTTCGCGCGCAGGCCGTCGCGGCGACTGGCGCAAAGCATACGTTCGGCTGGCCGAAGGCCAGACGATCGACGTGATGGCCAAGGCCTGAGGCGAGTACCCATGGCACTAATGACTTTCAAGCCGACCTCGCCTGGCCGCCGCGCCATGGTGCGCGTCTCCACCGCTGGCCTCCACAAGGGAGGCCCGCTGGAATCGCTGGTCGAAAAGCAGAGCAAGAGCGGCGGCCGCAACAATAACGGCCGCATCACCACCCGCCACATCGGCGGTGGCCACAAGCAGCATTACCGCATCATCGATTTCAAGCGCGACAAGGAGGGCATTCCTGCCCGTGTCGAGCGGATCGAATATGACCCGAACCGCACGGCGCACATCGCGCTGCTGTGCTACGCCGACGGTGAGCGCCGTTACATCATCGCTCCCAAGGGCTTGGCCAATGGCGACCAGGTGATTGCCGGCAAGGACGCGCCGATCAAGACCGGCAACAGCCTTCCGCTGCGCAACATGCCGGTGGGTTCGACCGTTCATTGCGTCGAGATGAAGCCCGGTGCGGGCGCCCAGCTGGCTCGCGCCGCTGGCGCTGGCGCCCAGCTGATCTCCCGCGACGGCGCCTACGCCACCCTGCGCCTTCGCTCCGGCGAAATGCGCAAGGTGCCGTCGGATTGCCGCGCAACGATCGGTGAAGTCGGCAACGTCGAGCACAACCTCGAGAAGCTGGGCAAGGCCGGTGCAAAGCGGTGGCGCGGCGTCAAGCCGACCGTCCGCGGTGCCGCCATGAACCCGGTTGACCATCCGCACGGCGGTGGTGAGGCCAAGGCTGGACAGGGTAATCCGCATCCGGTGTCCCCGTGGGGCACTCCGGCGAAGGGTTACAAGACGCGCAAGAACAAGCGCACCCAGAAGTTCATCGTGCGCGATCGCAGGGGTTGATAGGCCATGGCACGTTCTCTTAAGAAAGGTCCCTTCATCGACCACCACCTCGTCAAGAAGGTGGAGGCCGCTCAGGGCAACAGCAAGAAGCCGATCAAGACCTGGTCGCGTCGCTCCATGATCCTCCCGGAAATGGTCGGGCTCACCATCGCCATCCACAATGGCAAGGTGCACATCCCGGTTCTGGTGAACGAGAACATGGTGGGTCACAAGCTCGGCGAGTTCGCCCTCACCAGGACCTTCAAGGGTCATGGCGGCGACAAGAAAGCCGGCAAATAAGGAGATATGACGATGGAAGCCAAAGCCATTCTCCGCTCGGCCCGGATCTCGCCGCAGAAAGCCCGCCTGGTCGCTGACCAGGTGCGTGGCCTGCCGGTGTCCCGCGCCGCCGACCTTCTGCAGTTCTCGGACAAGAAAGCCGCCGCGTTGATCCGCAAGGTCCTGTGGTCGGCGATCTCCAATGCCGAAAACAACCTCGGCGCCGACATCGACGAACTCAAGATCACCAGCATCATGGTTGACGAGGGTCCCGTCCTGAAGCGCTTCATGGCCCGCGCCAAGGGCCGCGGCACCCGCATCCTCAAGCGCACCAGCCACATTTTTGTGGTTGTGGGCTCCGGCAAGTAAGGCAGGGACGAAGAATATGGGTCACAAAGTTCATCCGACCGGGTTCCGCTTGGGCATCTCCAAGGATTGGAATTCCAAGTGGTTCGCCAACAAGCGTGACTACGCCCAGTACCTCACGTCCGACCTCAAGGTCCGTGCGATGCTGCGCAAGAAGCTCGCCCAGGCCGGCATCTCGAAGATCCTGATCGAGCGCCCGTCGAAGTCCGCCCGCGTCACGATCCACTCCGCCCGCCCGGGCGTGGTGATCGGCAAGCGGGGCGAGGACATCGAGAAGCTGCGCAAGGAAGTTTCGGACATCATGGGCGTCCCGGCGCACATCAACGTGTCCGAAGTGCGCAAGCCCGAGCTCGACGCGCAGCTGGTGGCCGAATCGATCGCGCAGCAGCTCGAGCGCCGCATCATGTTCCGCCGCGCGATGAAGCGCGCCGTCGGTAACGCGATGCGCCTCGGTGCCCTGGGCATCAAGGTCAACGTCGCCGGCCGCCTCAATGGCGCCGAGATCGCCCGCTCGGAGTGGTACCGCGAGGGCCGCGTGCCCCTGCACACCCTCCGCGCGGACATTGACTACGGCTTCGCCGAAGCCCTCACCACCTACGGCATCATTGGCGTGAAGGTGTGGGTCTACAAGGGCGAGATTTTCGATTTCAGCCAGGTTGGCCAGGAGAAAGTGGAAGAGCGCTCCGAGCGCCCGTCCCGCCCGGCGAAGGAAATGAGGTAAGCCGCCATGCTGCAACCCAAGCGAACCAAGTACCGCAAGGTCTTCAAGTCCCGTAACGACGGCCTGAGCTGGGCCGGCGCAGCCGTCAGCTTCGGCGAGTACGGCCTGAAGGCTACCTCGCACGGCCAGCTGACCGCTCGCCAGATCGAGGCCGCGCGTCGTTCCATCAGCCGCTACGTCAAGCGTGGCGGTAAGATGTGGATCCGCGTGTTCCCCGACAAGCCGATCACCAAGAAGCCGATCGAAGTCCGAATGGGCGCCGGTAAGGGCAATGTCGAATATTGGGTGGCCCAGATTGCACCGGGTCGCGTGATCTACGAGATCGAGGGCGTCGACGAAGCCACCGCTCGCGAGGCCTTCCGCCTGGCGGCCGCTAAGCTGTCGGTGCAGACCACTTTCGTGACCCGGACGGTGCGCTGATATGGAACTCAAGGAACTGCGTCAAAAGTCGGCGACCGAGCTGAAGAACCACCTGCTGGACCTGCACAAGGAGCAGTTTGCGCTCCGTATGCAGAAGGCAACCGGTCAGCTCAACGCCCCCCACCGAATCAAGCTGGTCCGTCGCGAGATTGCGCAGACGATGACCATGCTGACCGATAAGAAGTAAGGGCGAGCCATGAGCGATAATGCCAACCAGACGCGCACGGTCGAAGGCCGCGTTGTCAGCAACAAGATGAACAAGTCCGTGACGATCCTCGTCGAGCGCCAGGTCAAGCACCCCCTGTACGGCAAGTACATCCGGCGCTCGACCAAGCTGCACGCGCACGACGAAGAGAACACCTGCAACGAGGGCGATGTCGTCCGCGTGAGCGAGTGCCGTCCGCTGTCGAAGACCAAGAACTGGCGCGTGGTCGAAATCGTCACGCGTGCCGTGAAGTAAGGAGGCCATTAAATGATCCAGGTACAAAGCTACCTCGAGGCCGCCGACAATTCCGGCGCCAAGGAAATGATGTGCATCAAGGTGCTCGGCGGCTCCAAGCGTCGTTACGCCCACATCGGTGACATCATCAAGGTGACCGTCAAGGACGCCATTCCCCGCGGCAAGGTCAAGAAGGGTGAGGTCTACGACGCTGTCGTCGTCCGTACCCGTTCCGGCGTGCGCCGGGCCGACGGTTCGCTGATCCGTTTCGACGGTAACGCGGCCGTGCTGCTGAACAACAAGCAGGAGCCGATCGGCACCCGCATTTTCGGGCCCGTGACCCGTGAACTTCGTACCGAGAAGTTCATGAAGATCGTCTCGCTCGCTCCCGAAGTGATCTGAGCGAAGGAATCAGCAAATGAATCGTATCCGCAAGGGCGACCAGGTGATCATCATCGCCGGTGCCGACAAGGGCAAGAAGGGTGAAGTTGTGCGTGTTGCCGGTGACAAGGTCATCGTGCAGAACGTGAACATCATCAAGCGCCACACCAAGCCGAACCCGCAGGCGAACGTCGCCGGCGGAATCATCGAGCGGGAAGCGCCGATCCATATTTCCAATGTCATGCTGTTCAACCAGGCCAACGGCAAGGGCGAACGCATTGGTTTCAAGGTGCTCGAGAATGGACGCAAAGTGCGTGTGTTCCGCTCGAGCGGTGAGGCGATTGACGCCTAAGGAATGATGCAATGACCACCCGTCTCGAAACGATCTACAAAGAAACCGTCGTTCCTGCGCTCATGGAACAGTTCGGTTACGACAACATCATGCAGGTGCCCCGCATCTCGAAGATCACGCTGAACATGGGCGTGGGCGAGGCCGTGGGCAACAAGAAGATCCTGGAAAATGCCGTTGCCGACATGACCAAGATCGCCGGCCAGAAGCCGATCACCACCAATGCCCGCGTCTCCGTCGCCAGCTTCAAGATCCGCGACGGCTGGCCGATCGGCTGCAAGGTCACCTTGCGCCGCGCCAAGATGTTCGAGTTCCTCGACCGCCTGATCAACATTTCGCTGCCCCGCGTGCGTGACTTCCGCGGCGTGTCGGGTCGTTCGTTCGACGGCCGTGGCAACTACAACATGGGCATCAAGGAACAGATCATCTTCCCCGAGATTGATTTCGATACCGTTGACGCCATGCGCGGCATGGACATCGCCATCACCACCACGGCGAAGACCAACGAAGAAGCCAAGGCGCTGCTGCAGGCTTTCAACTTCCCGTTCCGTAACTGATTTCGAGGATATAGATCATGGCCAAGACGTCGATGGTTAACCGCGACATCAAGCGCAAGAAGCTGGTGAAGAAATTCGCCGCCAAGCGTACGGACCTCAAGACGATCATCACGAGCGTCACTGCCTCCTACGAGGAGAAGATGGCCGCCGTGGACAAACTGCAGAAGTTGCCGCGCGACTCGAGTCCGAGCCGCGTCACCAACCGCTGCGCACTGACGGGCCGCTCGCGCGGCGTGTACGCGAAGTTCGGCCTCGGCCGCAACAAGCTGCGCGAAGCCACCATGCGTGGCGACGTTCCCGGCCTCCGCAAGGCCAGCTGGTAATCGCAGGTCCCCCCCCGGGGGACCAGCGGATATCGGTGCTCCTGACACCTACAAGGGTAAGAATCAATGAGCATGACTGATCCTATCGCCGACATGCTGGTGCGCATCAAGAACGCACTCGCCGTCGGTAAGCCGCAGGTTTCCATGCCTGCCTCCAAGATGAAGCTGGCCATCGCCAACGTGCTCAAGTCCGAGGGTTACATCGGCGAGTTCCGCGTTGTCGGCGAGGGCGCCAAGGCGAAGCTGGAAGTTTCCCTGAAGTACTACGAAGGCAAGCCGGTGATCGAGCGCCTTGAGCGCGTCTCCCGTTCGGGCCTCCGCCAGTACAAGGGCAAGGACGACCTGCCCAAGATACTGGCGGGCCTCGGCGTCGCCATCATCTCCACTTCCCAGGGTCTGATGACCGATCGCCAGGCCCGCGCTGCGGGCGTGGGCGGCGAAGTCATCTGCCTCGTGGCCTAAGGAGAACGCAACCATGTCCCGCGTTGCCAAGAAGCCGATCCAGATGCCCAAGGGCGTCGATTTCAATGTCTCGTCGAGCCACGTCACCGTGAAGGGCCCGAAGGGTACCCTGAGCCTGGCCAAGCCGACCGGCGTCGAGTTCAACCTCGACAACGGCCTGCTGCAGCTGTCTGCCGCCGACTCCGACAACATCCCGATGGCCGGTACCGCCCGCGCCATCCTCGCCAACATGATCCAGGGCGTCGCCGAGGGTTTCACCCGCAAGCTCGAACTGGTCGGCGTGGGTTACCGTGCTGCCATGCAGGGCAAAGACCTGGCGCTGAGCCTGGGCTTCTCGCATCCCACGGTTTACATCACTCCCGAGGGCATCACGCTGACCACTCCCACCCAGACCGAGATCCTGGTCAGCGGTGCGGACAAGCAGCAGGTGGGTGAAGTAGCGGCCAAGATCCGTGCGTACCGTAAGCCTGAGCCGTACAAGGGCAAGGGCATCCGTTACTCCGGCGAGAAGATCATCATGAAGGAAGCCAAGAAGGCCTAATTGGGCGCTTCCGCTTCCTCGAGGTAAATACCATGGACAAGAACATCGCTCGCCTGCGCCGCGCCAAGACCACGCGTTCGCACATCCGCAAGCTTGGCGTCGCCCGTCTTTCGGTGCTTCGCTCGGGCCAGCACATCTACGCCCAGCTCTTCACCTCCGACGGCTCCACCGTGCTGGCTTCGGCCTCCACCGTGCAGGCTGACGTCAGGGATGGCCTGAAGGGCTGCAAGAACATGGAAGCCGCCGCCAAGGTCGGCCGCGCCATCGCCGAGAAGGCGCTGGCTGCTGGCATCGAAAAGGTTGCCTTCGATCGTTCTGGCTACCGGTATCATGGTCGTATCAAGGCTTTGGCAGATGCCGCCCGCGAAGGTGGCCTGCAGTTCTAAGCCTCCGGGCTTGAGTTTCCAGATCCAACCACAACCATAAGCGGCCATAGGCCGTAAGCAAACCCAGGAATCCACATGAGCAGCAACGAGCGCGATCGCAATCGCGGGGAAAGCGACGACGGCTTCATTGAGAAGCTGGTCGCCGTCAACCGCGTTTCCAAGACCGTCAAGGGCGGTCGTCAGTTCACCTTCACCGCGCTGACCGTCGTCGGCGACGGTGCTGGCAAGGTTGGTTTCGGCTACGGCAAGGCGCGTGAAGTGCCGGTCGCCATCCAGAAGTCGATGGAGTACGCCCGCAAGGCGATGGTCCAGGTCGACCTCAACGAGGGCACCCTGTGGCATGCGGTCAAGTCCGGTCACGGAGCCGCCCGCGTTTACATGCAGCCTGCTTCCGAGGGTACCGGCGTGATCGCCGGTGGCGCCATGCGCGCCGTCCTTGAAGCCGTCGGCGTGAAGAACGTGCTGGCCAAGGCCGTCGGTTCGCGCAACCCGATCAACCTGGTTCGCGCCACCGTCAAGGGCCTCACCGAAACCACCTCGCCGGCCCGCATCGCCGCCAAGCGTGGCAAGAAGCTCGAGGAGATCCTCAATGGCTGAGAAGACTGTCAAGGTTCGCCTGGTGAAAGGCCTTCGTGGCTGCCAGGCCCGCCACCGCCTCTCCGTTAAGGCCCTCGGCCTGAACAAGATCAACGATGTCCGCGAACTCAAGGACTCGCCGTCCGTGCGCGGCCTGATCAACCAGGTGCATTACCTGGTTCGCGTCGAAGCCTGAGCGGACCTAGGAGAAACCATATGAAGCTCAATACCCTCAAGCCCGCCGACGGCGCCCGCAAGGACCGCGTCCGCGTTGGTCGCGGCATCGGCTCCGGCCTCGGCAAGACCGCTGGCCGCGGACACAAGGGCTCGTTCGCCCGTTCCGGCAAGGGCAAGATCAAGGCCGGTTTCGAAGGCGGCCAGATGCCCATGCACAAGCGTTTGCCGAAGGTCGGCTTCCGCTCGAAGCTCAAGAACGACACCGCTGAAGTGCTGCTGTACCAGCTCGACAAGCTCGAAGCCGGCGAGATCGATTTCGCCGCCCTTCGCGCCGCCAAGCTCGTGCCGTCCTCGGCCAAGCAGGCCAAGCTCGTCAAGAAGGGCGAGCTGACCAAGAAGTTCGTTCTCAAGGGCGTGCTGGCGACCGCGGGTGCCAAGGCCGCGATCGAAGCCGCCGGCGGCAGCGTGACGGAGTAATCTCTTGACGCAGTCCTCTTCCGCAGCAAGTGCCCTGGGTGGGCTCGGTAAGTTCACCGAGCTCCGCCAGCGCCTGATCTTCGTGGTCCTGGCCCTGATCGTTTACCGCATCGGCAGCTTCATCCCGGTGCCCGGTATTGATCCGGCCGCCATGCTGCGGCTGATGGAGCAGCAAGAAGGCACCATCGTGGACATGTTCAACATGTTCTCCGGTGGTGCGCTGAACCGCTTCAGCCTGTTCGCGCTGAACGTCATCCCCTACATCTCTTCCTCCATCATCGTGCAGCTGATGGGCCAGATCTATGAGCCCTGGAAGGCGATGAAGAAGGAAGGCGAGAGCGGTCGGCGCAAGCTGACCCAGTATTCGCGCATCGGCGCCGTCCTGCTGGCCATCGTTCAGGCCGGCAGCATCGCCGCCGCTCTGCAGGGCCAAAGCGCAGGTGCCGGTATTCCGGTGGTTTACGCCCCGGGCCCGGGCTTCATCCTGACGGCCATCGTGGCATTGACCGCCGGCACCATCTTCCTGATGTGGCTTGGCGAGCAGATCACCGAGCGCGGTATCGGCAACGGCATTTCGCTGATCATCTTCGCCGGCATCGTGGCCAGCCTGCCGTCCGCCGTCATCGGTACGCTGCAGCAGGTCGCCAACGACGAAATCAGCCCGTTCGCCATCCTGGTCATCGTCGCCCTCGTGCTCGGCGTCACGTACTTCGTGGTCTTCATGGAGCGCGGCCAGCGCCGCATCACTGTGAACTACGCCCGGCGCCAGGGTGGCCGCCAGGCGTACATGAACCAGAGCTCGCACCTGCCGCTCAAGCTCAACATGGCCGGCGTCATCCCGGCGATCTTCGCCTCCAGCCTGATCATGTTCCCCGCCACCATGGCGCAGTGGTTCGGCCAGGCGGCCACGCCGACCGGTGAAGGCTGGCGCGGGCAGTTGGGCTATTACCTGCAGAACCTCAGCCAGGCCCTGGCGCCCAGCCAGCCGCTGCACATGCTGCTGTACGGCGCGTTGATCATGGGCTTTGCGTTCTTCTACACGGCCCTGGTGTTCAATTCGCAGGAAACGGCCGACAACCTCAAGAAGTCCGGCGCGCTGGTTCCGGGCATCCGTCCCGGCAAGGCGACGGGCGACTACATCGATGGCGTGCTGACGCGCCTGACGCTGATCGGCTCGCTGTACCTGGTGTTGGTGTGCCTGCTGCCCGAGGTCATCCGGGTGTTCTATGCGGTTCCGTTCTATTTCGGCGGCACGTCGCTGCTGATCGTGGTTGTGGTGGTGATGGATTTCACCGCCCAAGTCCAGGCTCACCTGATGTCGCATCAGTACGAGAGCCTGATGAAGAAGTCGAATCTGAAAGGTGGCGGACGCGGCCTGAGCCGCAGCTGACACCAACGATGGGCGGTCCGCGCGGCGGCTTGGCGCGCGGATAAGCCGGAACTGGTTCCTGCGCTGGAGTAGCGCGGGGCGCCTGACCCCAGGACGGGGGAGGGCAGGTTCCGGTTTGTCGCCGGAGCATGGGCACACTCCCCATGCCGGGTTCCCCGGGTCTTCGGATCCGGGGGGCTACAAATAAACCCCAAGCCCTGATATAATTCCTGATTCACTGCGCTCAAATTTAAGTTGGAGAACGCCTGATGGCGCGCATCGCGGGTGTCAACCTGCCTGTCCAGAAGCATGTCTGGGTAGGCCTGCAAAGTATCTTTGGCATTGGCCGTACCCGGTCAAAGCTTGTTTGTGTAGCGGCCGGAGTGGCGTCAGCCACGAAGATCCGTGATTTGTCCGAGCCTGAAATCGAGCGTATCCGCGCCGAAGTGGCCAAGTACACCGTCGAGGGTGACCTCCGACGCGAGGTCGGCATGTCGATCAAGCGTCTGATGGACCTGGGCTGCTACCGCGGCCTGCGTCATCGTCGCGGCCTGCCGATGCGCGGTCAGCGTACCCGGACCAACGCTCGTACCCGCAAGGGTCCGCGTAAAGCCATCAAGAAGTAAGGACCTGGCCAAATGAATAAGCCGGCAGTCAAGACCAAGAAGAAGATCAAGCGGATCGTCACCGACGGTATCGCCCACGTCCAGGCTTCTTTCAACAACACCATCGTCACCATCACCGATCGCCAGGGCAATGCGCTGTCGTGGGCCACTTCGGGCGGCGCGGGTTTCCGCGGCTCCCGCAAGTCCACGCCGTTCGCTGCCCAGGTGGCCGCCGAGAAGGCCGGCAAGGCCGCTCTCGACTACGGTGTGAAAACGCTGGAAGTGCGGATCAAGGGCCCCGGCCCGGGCCGTGAATCGGCCGTGCGTTCGTTGAACGCGGTCGGTTACAAGATCACCAACATCATCGACGTCACCCCGATCCCGCACAACGGGTGCCGGCCGCCGAAAAAGCGCCGCGTCTAACGGGAACTGGAGACTAAATCATGGCTCGTTACATTGGTCCCACCTGTAAGCTCGCCCGCCGCGAAGGCGCCGACCTCAGTCTGAAGTCGCCGGCTCGCGCCATCGACTCCAAGTGCAAGCTCGAGCAGAAGCCCGGGCAGCACGGTGCAGTCGCCCGCAAGGGCAAGCTGTCCGACTACGCCACCCAGCTTCGCGAGAAGCAGAAGGTCAAGCGCATCTACGGCTTGCTCGAGCGTCAGTTCCGTTCTTACTACACCAAGGCTTCGCGCAAGAAGGGCAACACCGGCGAAACCCTGCTGCAGATGCTCGAACAGCGCCTGGACAACGTCGTGTACCGCATGGGCTTCGCCGTTACGCGTCCCCAGGCCCGCCAGCTGGTGTCGCACAAGGGCGTGCTGGTCAACGGCAAGTCCGTCAACCTGCCGTCCTACCAGATCAAGGCTGGCGACAGCGTTGAGCTGACCGAGAAGGCGCAGAAGCACCTCAACGTGCAGGAAGCACTCAACCTCTCCCAGCAGATGGACCTGGTCCCGAGCTGGTGCGAAGTCGACGCGAAAAAGTTCGCCGGCGTTTTCAAAGCCGTCCCGGACCGCGCCGACCTGCCCTCGGATATCAATGAAGCGCTGATCGTCGAGTTGTACTCGAAGTAATCCTCTCAGGAGACACCTTGACCATGACGGTTACCGCTACTTCGGTGCTGCGTCCGCGCGGCCCCCACATTGAACGCCTCGGTGCAAACCGCGCGAAGGTTGTGATCGAACCCCTTGAGCGTGGCTACGGCCACACCCTGGGCAACGCCCTGCGCCGCGTGCTGCTGTCGTCCATCCCCGGCTTTGCCATCACGGAAGTCGAGATCGACGGCGTGCTGCACGAGTACACCACCGTCGAAGGCCTGCAGGAGGACGTGCTGGAAGTCCTGCTCAACCTCAAGGACGTGGCCATCCGCATGCACAACGTGGACCACACCACGCTGACGCTGCAGAAGAAGGGCCCGGGCCTGGTGACGGCGGCGGACATCAAGGTTGACCACAACGTCGAGATCCTCAATCCCGACCACGTGATCTGCCACCTCACCAAGGACACGTCGCTGAACATGCGGCTGAAGATCGAGCGCGGTTTCGGCTACCAGCCGGCCGCCGATCGCCGTCGCCCGGACGAAGAATCCCGTGCGATCGGTCGCCTGGTGCTGGATGCCACGTTCTCGCCGGTCCGCCGCGTTGCGTATGCCGTTGAATCGGCCCGCGTCGAGCAGCGTACCGACCTGGACAAGCTGGTCCTGGAGATCGAGACCAACGGCACGATCGATGCCGAGGACGCGATCCGCACGGCCGCCGACATCCTCACCGACCAGCTGTCGGTGTTCGGTGACTTCACGCAGCGTGACCGCAGCGCCACCAAGCAGCCCACCACGGGTATCGATCCGGTGCTGTTGCGCCCGATCGACGACCTGGAGCTGACGGTGCGTTCGGCCAACTGCCTCAAGGCCGAGAACATCTACTACATCGGCGACCTGATCCAGCGTACCGAGGTCGAGCTGCTCAAGACCCCGAACCTGGGCAAGAAGTCGCTCACCGAGATCAAGGAAGTGCTTGCACAGCGCGGCCTGTCCCTCGGCATGAAGCTGGAAAACTGGCCGCCGGCCGGCCTCCAGCAGGGCATGCTGGGCTGAGCCCGGTAATTCACTAAGGAACCACGACCATGCGCCATCGGAATTCCGGACGCCAACTCAGCCGTACCAGTGCCCATCGCGACGCGATGTTCAGCAACATGGCGGCGTCCCTGATCAAGCACGAACTGATCCGCACCACCTTGCCCAAGGCCAAGGAACTGCGCCGCGTCGCCGAACCGCTGATCACCATCGGCAAGACCGATGGCGTGGCGAATCGTCGTCTGGCCATGTCCCGCCTGCGTGACAAGGAAGCGGTCGGCAAGCTGTTCGTCGAGCTGGGCCCGCGTTACCAGGCCCGTCCCGGCGGCTACCTGCGCATCCTCAAGTGCGGCTTCCGTCCGGGCGACAACGCCCCGATGGCTTATGTCGAGCTGGTGGATCGCCCGCGCGAAGTTGCCGAAGCCGCCGAGTAATTCCGGCGCGCTAGGCAAGTACCTGGACCCCGGCCTAGGCCGGGGTCTTTGTTTCCGGGTCGGGAAACTTCACCGGCCCGCAGCGGTCTGTGTAACCTAGCCCCCACTGCTCCGGAAGCCGCCCATGTCCGCCAATCCCTTCGCCTGGTCGTTCCGCGGCCAGTACCTCACTGGCTTCGCGCTATGCGCGGCGCTGCTTGCGTACGCGCTGTACGTGCAGTTCAGCATGCTGATGTTGCCGTGCCCGCTGTGCATCCTGCAGCGCGTCGCGTTCGCGGCCATGGGCGTGGCATTCCTGGTGGGCGGGCTGCATGCGCCCAGCGGCCGGCTGGGACGCGGGCTGTATGGCCTGCTGGTGCTGATTCCGGCCGCCGCCGGTGCCGGCGTGGCCGGCCGCCATGTCTGGCTGCAGTCGCTGCCCCCCAGCGAAGTGCCGCTTTGCACGGGCATGGGCCTTGAATACATGGTCGAGGCGATGGGTCCGATGAGCGCGCTGTCGAAAGTGCTCACGGGCTCGGGCGAGTGTGCGAAGGTGGATTGGGCCTTCCTTGGCGTTTCCATGCCCGCGTGGACGCTGGTCTGGTTCATCGGCCTGGGCCTGGGCGCCCTGTGGGCCGCACTGCGCAAGCGCTGAAGCCGGCGTGATGTGCTGAACGGAGCGTCCCGTCGCCATGCGGCGGCGCTGTGGCATGATTTCCCCCCACCTCAATGATTCTGGATCCAAGACGATGAGCGCCAGCGACCGCAACCTGCAGCCTGTTCCCCTTCCCGGCGATTGGACGCCGGCGGGCTGGCGCGGCCGGGTCGCCTCCCAGCAGCCGACCTATCCCGATGCCGCCGCCCTGGCCCAGGTGCAGAGCGAGCTGGGCCAACTGCCGCCGCTGGTCACGTCGTGGGAAATCCTTGCCCTCAAGAAGCAGCTGGCCGAAGCCCAGGAGGGCAAGCGCTTCCTGCTGCAGGGCGGTGACTGCGCCGAGAGTTTCGCCGACTGCGAGTCGGCGCTCATTTCCAACCGGCTCAAGGTGCTGCTGCAGATGAGCCTGGTGCTGGTGCACGGCCTGCGCCTGCCCGTGGTGCGGGTGGGGCGCTTTGCCGGGCAGTACGCCAAGCCGCGCTCGGCCGACCTGGAAGAGAAGAACGGCGTTTCGCTGCCCAGCTACCGCGGCGACTTCATCAACCAGCCCGGCTTCACCCCGGAAGAGCGCACGCCCGACCCGCGCCGGATGGTGAAGGGCCACGCCCGCTCGGCGATGACGATGAACTTCGTGCGGGCGCTGGTGGACGGTGGTTTCGCCGACCTGCACCACCCGGAATACTGGGACCTGGACTGGGTTGGCCATTCGCCGCTGTCGGACGAGTACCGCAGCATGGTGGCGGCCGTTGGCGACGCCGTGCGCTTCATGGAGACCATCTCCGGGTCGGCCATGAACAACCTCAACCGCGCCGATTTCTACACGTCGCACGAAGCGCTGCTGCTGCCCTACGAAGAGGCGCTGACGCGCCAGGTGCCGCGCCAGTGGGGCTGGTTCAACCTGTCCACGCACTTCCCCTGGATCGGCATGCGCACCGCCGACCTGGACGGCGCCCACGTGGAATACTTCCGCGGCCTGCGCAATCCGGTGGCAGTGAAGATTGGCCCGTCGGTCACGCCCGACCAGCTGCTGCGGCTGACCGACGCCCTGAACCCCGAGAACGAGCCGGGCCGCCTGAGCTACATCCACCGCATGGGTGCGGCCAAGGTGTCTGAAAAGCTGCCGCCGCTGCTGGACGCCATCCGCCGCGAAGGCCGGCGCGTGCTGTGGATCTGCGACCCGATGCACGGCAATACCGAAAGCACCAGCAACGGCTACAAGACCCGCCGCTTCGCCAACATCCGCAGCGAAGTGGAGTCGAGCTTCGAACTGCATGCCGCGTCGGGCACGCGCCTGGGCGGCGTGCACCTGGAGCTCACCGGGGAAAACGTCACCGAGTGCACGGGCGGCGCCCGCGACCTCACCGACATCGACCTCGAGCGCGCCTACCGGTCCACGGTGGATCCGCGCCTGAACTACGAGCAGTCGCTGGAAATCGCCATGCTGATCGTGCGCAAGCAGGGCCAGATCGCGCGACCCGCGCAGGCCTGAGGGCCGCCCTGTCGGCCGGGCCGCCGTCGCGGCGCCCGGCCTAGGTTCGACCTCAGTAAGGCAGCGCCGGGATGAACATCGGCGGCTTGCGCGCC
>NZ_JAIBFH010000271.1 GCF_019459675.1 Arenimonas sp. | reverse complement strand
CTGCGCGTTCAGCGCCAGGTCGTCGCCCAGCACGCCCGCGGTCTTCTTGGTCGCCACCTTGGTCATCACCGACACGTCGTCGATGATGGTGGCGATATCGTCAAGCAGGGCAAGCAGGCTGGAGGCCATGGGGGCGGGGTTCCTTGGTGAGGCGGCGATTCTCGCATCCTGCGCCCATGCCCGGTAGCCGACGAGGCGTGGGGCCTTGCCAGCGGCGGGCCGGGGCCGCCTAATCGTGGCCTGTGAAGGGAGGACGCGCGATGAAATCTGTGATCGGTCTGGTCCTGGCGGGCCTGCTCGCCCTGCCGGTGCAGGCAGCGGTGAAGGACAGCAGCACCGCCGGCTTCACCATCGAGAACGCGCAGGACGTGCCGGCCAGCGTGCGGGACACCTGGGACGCCCTGGTGGACGACGTCGGCCAGTGGTGGCCGGCCGACCACACTTGGTGGGGCGATGCGTCGAACCTATCGATCAAGGCCCGCGCGGGCGGCTGCTTCTGCGAGCGCAACGGGGCGCAGCAGGCAAGGCACATGACCGTGGCTTTCGTGGACCCTGGCAGGACGCTGCGCCTGGTGGGCGGGCTGGGGCCGCTCCAGGGCATGGGCCTGGACGGCGTACTGGAGTTCCGCCTGGCCGCCAACGGCAAGGGCGGCACCCGCATCACGATGTGGTACCGCGCCGGTGGCTACACGCCCGACGATCTGTCGAAGTTCGCGCCGTTGGTGGACCAGGTGATGGCCGCGCAGCTGGGCGGCCTGGCGAAGCTGCTGCGCGACCGCGCCAAGCCGATCAGCGAAGAGCCCTGACTCAGAACCGCTCGGACACCGGCAGGTAGCGCCACTGCCCGGGCGGCATCTTCGACAGCGGGATGCGCCCCAGGCGGATGCGCTTGATGGCCGTTGCCGTCAGGCCGACCTCCTGGCACAGATGCTGCAGCATGCCCGGCCGCACGCCCTTGATGGCGAAGCGCAGCTTGCGCTCGCTCTGCCAGCTGACCTTGAACGGTGCCACCGGCCAGCCGGCGTAGCTGGTGCCGTGGGTGAGGCGACTCCAGCCGTAGGGCGCGAGTTCGCCTTCGACATCCACGATGAACTCTTGCTCGAGCTTGCCGGCGTCTTCGGTCAGGCGGCGGATGACGCGGCCGTCCTGGCTGAAGACCAGCAGCCCGCTGGCCATCGGCTCGAGCAGCATCGCCGGCGCCTGGTGCGCGAAATGACGCTTGTGCACGCGCCAGCCGGACGGGTCTTCGTCCCAGCGGTTGGCCGGGATGAGCAGGCTGAGCGCGGGCAGGGCGCCTTCGCCGGAGTGGTGCCCGGCGGGCTTGTGCAGCAGCAGGGTGGCTGGTTCGGCGGCTTCGAGCTTCGCGGCCGGGTCCAGTTCGACCGTCTGGTCGGTGACCTTGAACTGCGGCTCTTCCACCACGGTGCCGTCCACGCGCACCCAGCCGCCCTGGATGTACTGCTCGGCCTCGCTGCGCGAGCAGCCGGTCAGTTCAACCAGACGTTTGGACAAACGGAGGGGTTCGGACATGGAAAGGGCCAAGCGGGACAGGCCCCATTGTAGGCGCTGAGAGCGCCGGGAGCGGACGCCGGGTCAGGCGTCCGTCCGGGAAATCACTTGCCGGCCTTCTTGGTGGCCTTTTCGGCGCGCTTTTCCTTCAGCGTCTTTTCCGGCTTCTTCTTTTCGGTTTTCTTCTGGTTCAGGCCCTTGGCCATGGCGAACTCCTGGGTTGGTTGTCGCCGCCCGGCGTGTGGTTCCGGGTCCGGCGGCGTGAGCATGCATGGCCGGCGATGGTTTTTCCAGCCCGCCAACACGTCCACAATGGCGGCATGACAAAGTGCGCCGGCGGACGACCCCGACAGTGGCACCCCGCGGGCCGGTGTCCGGGGTTTGCGACGGCGTGCGCGGTCCCATGAACGCCGATCCCATCGCCAGCCGCCTGCAGCTTCCGCCGGGCCCTTGGGCGACGGTGCTGGAGGCCTTGTGCGCGCACTTTCCCCGGATGGATCCGGCGCAGTGGCGCGCACGCATGGCCGCCGGGCGCGTGATGGATGCGACGGGAGCCACCCTGGCCCTCGACACGCCCTACCGCGTGGGCCTGGAGGTGCAGTACTTCCGGGAGGTTGCCGGCGAAATTCCGCTGCCGTTCGACGAACGCGTGCTGCACGCCGACGCGCACCTGGTGGTGGCCGACAAACCTCCCTTCCTTCCCGTCACGCCTTCGGGGCAATACCTGGAGCACACGCTGCTGCGCCGGCTGGTGCGGCGCCTGGACAATCCGGGCCTGGTGCCCCTGCACCGCATCGACCGCGCCACGTCGGGCCTGGTGCTGTTTTCGGCGAACCCGGCCAGCCGCGGCGCCTACCAGGCGCTGTTCCGCGACCGGCGCATCCACAAGACCTACCTGGCGCTGGCGGCGCCGCTGCCGGCGCTGTCGCTGCCGCACGTGCGGCGCAGCCGCATCGTTGCCGGCGAGCCGTTTTTCCGGATGCGCGAAGCCGAAGGCGAGCCCAACAGCCAGACCCAGCTGGCGCTGGATGCGATGCTGGAAGACCACTGGCGCTACCGCCTGACGCCCGTCACCGGCCGCAAGCACCAGCTGCGCGTGCACATGGCGGCGCTGGGGGCGCCCATCCAGAACGACCCGCTGTATCCGGACTGGTCGGGCACCGCCGCTGACGACCCGCTCCGGCCGCTCAAGCTGCTGGCGCACCGGCTTGAATTCGACGACCCCTTGAGCGGTGAGCGTCGATACTTCGAAAGCCTGCAGTCGCTCTAGGCAGGGCGGCGTGGGCGCCAGGGCAGGGTCAGCGCGATGCCGCCCAGGACGGCCAGCGATCCCAGTACCAGGCGCAGGCCGATGGTTTCGTCCAGCAGCACCAGGCCGGCCAGCGCGGTGATCACCGGTACCGCGAGCTGGCTGCTGCCGGCGGCCTGAGGCGACAGACCGCCCAGCGCCGCATACCACACCGCGTAACCCGCGCCGGACGTGACCGCGCCCGACAGCAGCGCCAGCGCCGCGCCCTGCGCGTCCATGCGCAGCCAGGGCAAGGCCAGCAGGCAAGCGGCCAACGCCCAGGGCAGGGCGCGGATGAAGTTGCCGGCCGTGGCCGCCGTGGGGTCGGCGATGCCGCGGCCGCGCAGGCTGTAGACGCCCCAGGCCACGCCCGCAAGCAGCATCAGCGCCGCGGGCAAGGGCGGCGGCGCGCTCAGGCCCGGCAGCAGCAGCCCGACCAGGCCGGACAGGGCCAGCGTCAGGCCGACCGCCTGCAGCAGGCTCCATCGCGTGCCGCGCGCCAGCCCGACGGCCAGCATCGTCGCCTGCACGGCGCCAAACAGCAGCAGGGCGCCGGTGCCGGCGCTCAGGCCCAGATAGGCATAGGAAAAACACGCGGCATACGCGAACAGCGCGAAGCCGGAAACGGCGTTGCCGCTCGCCAGCGCCGAGCGTCCCGGGCGGTGCACCAGCAGCGCCAGCACCAGCGCGCCGGAGAACAGGCGCAGCGCGGTGAAACTGGCCGGGTCGGTATCGGTGCCGTCCAGGGCCCACCGGCAAAGTAGCGAGTTGCCGGCAAAAGCCAGCAGGGCCAGCACGGTCAGGGCCAGCGTGCGTTGGCGCGACGGAGAGGGCAGGTCCAAGGGCAGGTCGGCCGCGAAAAGGTCGGTCATTATCCCCGCTGCGGGCTGCCTGGGGTGCGCCCCGGCGGCGTCGGTTATCATGGCGACATGGCCAAGCTCCTGCTCAATCTTCGCAACGTGCCTGACGACGAGGCTGACGACGTCCGCGACCTGTTCGTCACCCACGCCATCGACGTTTACGAAACCAAGCCCAGCATGTGGGGCGTGTCGGCCGGCGGCATCTGGCTCGCCGATGCCAAGCAGCTGGACGAGGCCGTGCGGCTGCTGGCCCAGTACCAGGTTGAGCGCGCTGCCCGTGCGCGCGCCGAGCGCGAGGCGGCCGTGCGCGAGGGGCGCGCGCCCAGCACGTGGTCCAACCTTCGCGACAACCCGCGCCAGGCGGTGGTTGCGCTGGTGGGTATCGCCCTGATGCTGGCGATCGTGACGCTGCCCTTCCTGCTTTTCCGTTACTGAGTCGGGGCGCGCGGATGCCGCGTGGCGCACGTCAGCGCGTGTATTGCGCCGCCGTGCTGGCGATGCTGTCCAGCCCCCACGCGGCGGCGGCAACCGCCCAGGGCGGCGCGCAAATTACTGAGACCCGGCGCTATTACGAACTCGACGCCCGCCTGCTGGAGCCGCTTCGGCAGCAGTTGGCCGAGCGGGCAGTGGCCGCAGGCCTGACCGGCGGAGCCATCGGCCGGACGCTGCAGGACGTCGAGACACGTTACCGCCTTGAGCCTTTGCCTTCCGGCTGCCGCCTGACTGAACTGGCGGTGCGCGTGGACCTGACCATGGACCTGCCGGTGTGGCGGCCGCAGGGCACCACGCGACCCGAGCTGCGCGCGCGCTGGGCGCGCATGATCACCGCGCTCACGCTGCACGAGGAAGGCCATCGCGACAACGCCGTCTGGGCCGCCCAGGAACTGCACCGGCGTCTGTCGGCCCTGAGCCAGGACAAGGGCTGCGACGCCTTGGGCAAGCTGGCACAGCGCGAGCTTTTCCTGGTCAAGCTGCGCTTCGAGCTGCGCGAACAGGTCTACGACCGGCGCACCGGCCACGGCGTTAGCCAGGGGTCGGTGCTGTGAGTGCCCGCACGGCGCCGCGCGGCCTTGGTAGTCTGGGCGTCTTCCCACGCCCCGCACGGCCGCTTTCGTGACGTCCCCCAATCGCTCCGCGCTGTTCCTCCTTCCCCGTGGCCTGCGTGCCGCGCTGGCCGCCCTGCTGGTGGGCGGCAGCACGCTGCTGCACGTGCCGGTGCTGCTGGTGGTGGCGATCACCAAGGCGCTGTTGCCCGTGCCCAGGCTTCGGCCCGGCCTGGACCGGGCGCTGATGGTGATCGCCGAAAGCTGGATAGGCGTGAACAGCCGGCTGATAGATGCCTTCACCCGCACCACCTTCGTGGTGGAGGGCATGGACACCCTGCGCTATGCCGGCCACTACCTGGTGCTGGCCAACCACCAGAGCTGGGTGGACATCCCGGTGCTGCAGAAAGTTTTCAACCGCCGCATCCCGCTGCTGAGGTTCTTCCTGAAAAGCCAGCTGTTCTGGGTGCCGCTGCTGGGACTGGCGTGGTGGGCGCTGGATTTCCCCTTCATGAAGCGCTATTCCAAGCAGACCCTGGCGCGCCGGCCCGAGCTGGCGGGCCGCGACCTGGCGGTGACGCGCGCGGCGTGCGAGAAGTTCCGCCACATCCCGGTGTCGGTGATGAACTTCGTCGAGGGCACGCGCTTCACGCCCGGCAAGCATGCGCAGCAGGGAGCGCCGTTCCGGCATCTGCTCAAGCCCAAGGCGGGTGGCGTGGCGTTCGTGGTGGGGGCGATGGGCGAGGCGATCGAATCGGTGCTCGACGTCACCGTCAGCTACGACATCGGCAAGCCCACCCTGGCCGATCTGTTCGCCGACCGCATCCGCGAGGTGCGCGTGCACGTGCGAGAGCGGGCGATCCCGGCAGGCTTCGCCGGCGGCGACTACGAGGGCGACGCCGCCTTCCGCGAGCGTTTCCAGGCCTGGGTGAACGGACTGTGGCTGGACAAGGACGCGCTGCTGGACCGCTGGACGACCGAACGTCAGCCCTGACCGCGAGGCCGTTCAGCGCACGCGAACGTGGCGCCCGTGCTCAAGGTCGCGGCCCGGATGCACCACCACGGTGTCACCTGGGGCCAGGCCATCCAGTACCTCCGCCCAGGGCCCGCCCTGCAGCCCCAGTGAGACGGGCGTGGCAACCGCACGTCCGGACTGCAGCCGGAACACCGCCCAGCCGGCGTCCTGCCGGAACAGCGCGGTCGCAGGGACGCGGACGACGCCGCTGCGCTGGCCCAGGGCGAAACTCGCGTTGACGCGGTAAGCATCGCCCAGCCGCAGCCAGTCGGCGTGTTCGCTGCTGATGTCGACGATCACCCAGACGCGCTGTTCTTCGACGCCCAGCGCGGAAACCTTGGTGAAGCCGGCGGGCTCGATGCGGCGCACGCGACCCTGCAAGGGCTTGGCCTCGCCCCAGCGGTGCAGCTGCACCGGCATGCCCTCGCGCAGCGTCACGGCGTCGGCCGACAGCACGTCCACTTCGACCTCCATGGTCGACGGGTCACCGATTTCAAGCAGCGGGTCGCCAGGCTGGACCGGGCGCGTGCTTTCGAAATGACGTCGCAGCACCACGCCGTCCACGGGCGCCGTGAGTTCAAGCGCGACTTCGGTGCTGCGGTCGCGGCTGCCCAGGGCCAGGGCCGAGTTCGCGGCCTCGAGTTCGTATCGCGCGGTGGCGAAGCGGAAGCGCGCACCGGCCACTTCGCGCTGGCCGCGGGCTTCGAGCGAACGGGCCCGCTCGGCTGATTCGCGCGCCACCAGCGAGGACTTCGCCAGCTGGTCCAGACGCTGGGACTCCCGCTGCAGCTGGGTTAGCGTCACTTCGGAGGCGGCGAGTTCTTCCCGGGCCGCGCTGACCCGGCTCGCGGCCGCGGCGGCGTTGGCGGTGGCCAGCGACCGGGCGCGGACATCCAGTGCGGGAGCGGGCAGGGGGTCGAGCACGACCAGCACGTCGCCCACGGCCACGGCGTCGCCGGCCTGCAGCGCCAGCCGCCTGGCCTGTGCCTGGATGGGCGAGGTGATGACGTAGCGGTCGCGCACCCGTGTGCGGCCCTCCGCTTCCAGGCTGTCCAAGACGTCACCTGTTTCCACGGCCGCCGTGTCCACCCAGGTGGGTGACGGCCGCAACACCAGCCATGCCGCTCCGGCGACGACGGCGGAAACCAGCAGCATTCGCATCAGCCTGGCGCGGGTCATGGTCACTCCTTGGTCTTGAGTACGGCCACCAGGTCGAGCTCGTCCAGGCGGCGGCGCACCAGCGCGCCCGACACCCCGGTCGCGCCGATCACCACCAGCGCCGCCAGGCCGAGCCCGGCCGGCGCAATCACCAGCGGGATGCGGTAGAGGTCGGACTCGAAACCCATCACCAGCAGCCAGCTTAGCCCATGGCCGAGGGCGAAGCCCGGCAGCAGCGCGAGCAGGGTAAGCGTGCCCAACTCACCCATCAGAAGGCTGCGCACTTCGGCCCGCGTGTAGCCCAGCACGCGAAGGCTGGCCAGCTCGCGCCCGCGCTCGGACAGCGTGATGCGCGCGCTGTTGTAGACCACCCCGATGGCGATGCTGGCGCCCATCGCCGTCGCCACCAGGGTGAACATCAGGATGCCTTCGGCCATGGTGGCGCGCAACCCCCGGATCCTCGCCGCGCGGGCGCGGGCGGCCGCCACGCGGGGCCGCTCGCGCAGGGCCTTCACCACGCTGGCGCGCGCCGACGGTTCGATCCTGAGCCAGGCGCCGGACAGGGCGCTGCCGTCGCCGCGCATTCGGTGCAAGGCGTCCAGGCGCAGGTAGGCGCCGACGCCGAGGTATTCGCGGGAGAGTCCGGCGATGCGCAGCCGCAGTGTTTCGCGGCGCCCGTCGAGGAACTCGACGTCGAGCGAGTCGCCGGGCGCCACGGCAAGCATGCCGGCCAGGTGGTCGGTAATCACCAGGCCCTCGCGCGGCAGCACGATCGGTTGGAGCGATTCGCCGACCAGGCGCTTGAGGTCGCCCTGCGGCGGCAGGCCCAGGATCGCCGTACGGTACTCGCGGTGACCGTTGCGCAGCACCACCGCGGACTGCCGGAACGGCTCCACCGCCAGCACGCCGTGGATGGCGAGCAACTCCTGCGCGGCCCGCTCGGAGGTGGGCAGGGTGAAGGTGACGGCGAGATCGTCGCGCTGCGCGAAACCCAGCTGCACGTCGATCATCTCGTCGATGGCGCTGGACTGGAAACGCGTCATCACCAGGATGCCGCAGGCCAGGCCGATGCCCAGCACGGTGGAGGCCGTGCGCAGCGGCCGCCGCTCCAGGTTGCGCAGCACCATCCTGGCGGCGGGGTCGAGCCAGGCCGCCATGCCAAGGCGCTCGAGCAGCGTGGGCCGGAACGAAAACGGAGCCTCGGGACGCATCGCCTGGGCTGGCGCCAGCGCAAATACGCGCGCCAGCCCGGTGAAGGTGCCCAGCGCCGCCACCGCCAGGGTGAAAGCCAAGGCCATGGCCACCACGTCCATCGGCAGCGACCACTGCAGGTAGGGGAAGCGGTAGAACTCGGCATAAACACCCGACAGGCCGCTGGCCGCCCAGGCCCCCAACGCCAGCCCGGGCGGCAGGCCGACCGACACCATGGCCAGCACCAGCATGGCGTAGTGCCGCGACACTTCTGTGCGCGTGTAGCCGAAGGCCTTGAGCACGGCGATCTGCTCGCGCTGGGTGTTCACCAGCCGGCCGATCACGATATTGATCAGGAACGCCGACACCGACAGGAACACCAGGGGAAACAGCCGCGCCATCACCCGGAGCTGGGACAGCTCCTCGTCCAGGAATCGATGCGACGGCTGCAGCTCGCGGCCGTAGGCGCCCAGCCCGCCGTGGCGGGCCAGCAGGTCGTCCAGCGCATCCACCACGTCGGGTACGCTCGCGCCGCGGTGCACGGCCAGCACCACGTCGTTGAAGGCCCCCTCGAGGTCGAACGCGGCGGCCAGCGGCTCGCGCGGCATCCAAAGCACGGCATAGCGTTCGAAGTCCGGGAAGGCGTCGCCGGGCCGCATCTGGTAGACGAATTCCGGCGACAGCCCGATGCCGACGATGCGCAGGCCCTGGCGGCGGCCGTTGATGATGGCGACGATGCCGTCGCCAGGATGAAGGCCATGCGCCTGTGCGAACGCCTCGCCGACCACCGCCTCGTCGGTGCGCCGGGTGTCGGGCAGCCGGCCCTCGCGCAGGAACAGGCGGTTCAGGCCGGCCTGGGTGGCATCGGGCAGCGACACCATCAACCCCGTCACCGCATCGTCGAAACCATCCAGCTCCAGGTTCACGGGGGCCACCACGCGGCCTTCGGCCTGCTGCACGCCGGGCAGGGCGGCGATGTCGGCAAGCAGCGGCCAGGGCGCGCGCTCGACCCGGGCGAAGACGTCGGCGAAGCGGTATTCGCCATAGAACCGCTCGCGCGTGTCGGCCAGCGAACGGTAGGTGGACAGCGACATCACCAGCGTGGCGAGGCCCGCGGTGAGCACCAGCGCGATGGCCACGGTCTGCCCGCGCATCTGCGCCAGGTCGCGCCACAGCTTGCGGCGCAGCGCGGTCACCAGGACAGGCTCCCGGGCTCGACCGGACTGGCGTTGGCTTGAATCGAGGCAATGCGGCCGTCGCTGAGGTGGATGACGCGATCGGCCATTTGGGCGATCACCGCGTTGTGGGTTATCACCACGGTGAGCGCCCCGGTTTCGCGATGGGTGCGCGAGAGGGCCTCGAGCACCACGATGCCGGTGCGTGAATCGAGCGCCCCGGTGGGTTCGTCGCACAGCAGCACGGCCGGCCGCTTGGCGATGGCGCGGGCGATGGCCACGCGCTGCTGCTCGCCGCCCGAAAGCTGCGCGGGAAAGTGGTCCATGCGCTGCTCCAGGCCGACCATGGCCAGCGCCGCCTCGGGCGTCATGGGATGGGCGGCGATCTCGGTCACCAGCGCCACGTTCTCGCGCGCCGTGAGGCTGGGGATGAGGTTGTAGAACTGGAACACGAAGCCGACAGATTCGCGCCGGAAATGGGTCAGCGCGGCTTCGCCCGCACCGGTGAGCTCATGGCCCTGGCAGCTGACTTCCCCCGACGTGGGCGCGTCCAGCCCGCCCAGGATGTTGAGCAGGGTCGACTTGCCGCTGCCCGAGGCACCCAGCAACACGACGAACTCACCCGCCCACAGGTCCAGGTCGATGCCGCGCAGGGCTTGGACCTCGACCTCGCCCATTCGATAGGACTTGGTCAGTGCCCTGGCGCGGAATACCGGCGTGGTGTCGGTGGCCATGGGAACGCGCTTTTCGGCGCGCGCTGGCGGCTCAGAGCGACGCGGCCGCGAAAGTGTCGCACCGGCGTACGTCGCCGGACTGGAAGCCGACGCGGAACCAGCGCATGCGCTGCTCGGCGCTGCCATGCGTGAATGAATCAGGCACCACCTGGCCTTGACCCTGGCGCTGCAGGGTGTCGTCGCCGATGGCGCTTGCGGTGGCCATGGCCTCCTCGAGGTCGCCGTCTTCCAGCCAGGCGTGGCGCTTCTGCGCGTGGTGCGCCCACAGCCCGGCGTAGCAGTCGGCCTGCAGCTCCTGGCGGACCAGGGGGCCGGTGGCGCCTTCGACGCTGCCGCCGCGCTGGCGCACCTGGTTTACCTGGTCGGAAATGCCGGTGATGGTCTGCACGTGGTGGCCCACCTCGTGCGCGATGACATAGGCCTCGGCGAAATCACCGCCGCCGCCCAGCCGCTGCTCCATCTGCCGGAAGAAGCTCAGGTCGATGTAGACCTGCTGGTCGGCCGGGCAATAGAACGGACCCACGGCCGCCGTCGCGCCTCCGCAGGCCGAGTTGACGCTGCCGCTGAACAGCACCAGGGTGGGGGCCGGGTAAGTGCTGCCGCTGGCCTTGAAGATGGCGCCCCACACGTCCTCGGTTTCGCCCAGGATGCTGGCGACGAACTGCGAGGCTTCGTCGTCCACCGGCGGGGCGGTCGATGGGCCGGCCGGGCCTGCGGGCGCCTGCTGCTGCATTTCGGCCACCAGACCCAGCATCTCCAGCGGGTTCTTGCCCATCAGCAGGCCGATCACCACCACCACGGCGATGCCGCCCAGGCCCAGCTTCATGCCGCCACCGCCACCGCCGCCCCCGGCACCCATGCCGCGGCGGTCGTCGACGTTGCTGGAGCGTCTTGCGCTGCGCCATTTCATGGGGGTTGCTCCGTAAGGGTGGGCGTTTGGCTGATTGTTGCCTGAAACCTGCGCCGGCGGCGAACCCGGGTCAGGGCTGGCGCAGGGCCTGCAGGATGCGCTGGCCGGCGCGGCCGTCGGCGGGCTGGCCCAGGCGGGCCTGTTCGAGCTTGAGCGCTTCGCGCGAACGGCTGCCGATCATGCCGTCCACGTCGCCGATGTCGTGGCCGCGCGCCACCAGGAGTTCCTGCAGCTCGCGGCGTTCGCGCCGGGACAGGCCGGGATCGTCGGTGGGCCAGGCGGCAACCAGCGGGCCGCCGCCGCGGAGGCGGTCGGACAGGTGGGCGATGGCCAGCGCGTAGCTCTCGGCCGCGTTGTAGGAATAGATGGCGTCGAAGTTCTTGTGCACCAGGAACGCGGGGCCGTCCTTTCCGGCCGGCAGCAGCAGCGCCGTCGGAACCTCGCTGCTGGCCAGGGCGCGGCCGTCGGCGGGCCTGGCGCCGCGGCCCACCC
>NZ_JAIBFH010000264.1 GCF_019459675.1 Arenimonas sp. | reverse complement strand
GCGGCTCTTTTCGTAATTGACTTCCTCGACGGTGCCGTTGAAGTCGTTGAACGGACCCTCGGTGACGCGGACCATTTCGCCCGGCTCGAACAGCACCTTGGGCTTGGGCTTGTCCACGCCGTCCTGGACGCGGCGAAGGATGACGTCCGCCTCGCTGTCCTTGATCGGCAGTGGCCGCTCGGCGGTGCCGCCGATGAAGCCCATGACCTTCGGGGTTTCCTTGATCAGGTGCCAGCTGTCGTCGTCGATGCGCGGAATGCCGGCATCTTCATGCGTTTCGATCTGCACCAGCACGTAGCCCGGGAAGAACTTACGCTCGGACTTGCGCTTCTGGCCGGCGCGCATCTCGATCACTTCCTCGGTCGGCACCAGCACCTGGCCGAACTTTTCCTGCATCTCGGCGCGCGCTATGCGCGTATCCAGCGCGCGCTGCACCTGATGCTCGAAGCCCGAATAGGCGTGGACGACATACCAACGCTTGGCCACGTATTGAACTCCTTATTGACCCAGCAAAAGCCGGATCAGCCACGAAATTACGAAATCGAACGACGCCAGGATCAGGCTGACGATGACCACGACGATGAGGATGACGCCGGTGATGCGCATGGCTTCCTGGCGGGTGGGCCAGACGACCTTGCGCAGTTCGAACAGGGACTCGGAGAAGAAATCCTTGGTCTGGCGGCCCTTGGCCGTCATCGACATCACGGCGGCCGCGGCGAGCACGCCGGCAACCGCGACCAGGCCGCGAACCGGGCCGGGCCACTCGTTGAACCAATAGAACGCGAACAGGCCAGCCACGAGCAGCGCGGCGGCCAGAACGTACTTGGCGACATCGGCGGCGGAAACCGCCTGTTGTGCTTGATCGACCTTCGTGTTCATCAGCTCTTGCCCGGCGGTAGCCGGTTGGGGGCGGTGCTTCCCGGGGAAAGCACCCGCCAGTGCGGGATGGCGCGCCAGGTAGGACTCGAACCTACAACCTGCGGTTTTGGAGACCGCTGCTCTGCCAGTTGAGCTACTGACGCATTGGCATCTCTAAACGGGCGATGGCGGACCGCTTCCGGCCCGCCATTCCCTTGCCCGTCCGGCCTTCGCCGGGCGGGCGGAACAACTTACTTGATGACCTTGGCAACCACGCCGGCGCCGACGGTGCGGCCACCTTCGCGGATCGCGAAGCGCAGGCCGTCATCCATCGCGATCGGCGCGATCAGGGTGACCACCATCTTCACGTTGTCGCCCGGCATCACCATCT
>NZ_JAIBFH010000479.1 GCF_019459675.1 Arenimonas sp. | reverse complement strand
AGGCCGACGCCGTCTCCCTCGCCCTCCCCCGATACGCCCCCCCGCGCAATTTAAAATGGGCGGGGGTTTCCCCGCGGGCCCCACTGAACCGCGCAGGGGCACGGGTCAGAATTTCATCTCGGCCCTGAGGTAGAAGAAGCGGCCGCCCGGGATGTCATAGGTGGATGCGTCGTAGCCGTTGAGCGAGCACGACAGGCAAATCGGCGGATCCTTGTCGAACACGTTGTTCACGCCGAAGGTCAGGCGCAGGTCGTTGATCGCGTCGAAGCGATAGCCCACCTGCATGTCGTTGAACGTGGTGGCCTCCAGGATGTTGGTGCTGGTGGCCGGGTTGCTGCAGACCGCAAAGGACACGGCGCGGCCGCAGTCTTCGCGCAGTTCGCTGATGTGGCGCATCGTCCAGGCCGCCGTCCAGTTGCCCAGCGTCCAGTCCAGGGTGGTGTTGGACGTCCACTCCGGGATGGCGCTGTCCACCACCTCGATGCCCGGACCCTGCGGCTGGCGCTGGCCTGCGGCGCCAAAGGCCTCGTACTCGCCGACGAAGGTGTTGCGCCAGCCGAACTTGAACTGGCCGATGTCGGTCTGCGGGAAGGTCCAGAACAGATCAACGTCGAAGCCGTCGGTAGAGATCGAGCCGAGGTTGGTCAGGCGGTTGTTGAAGCCGTTGATGCCGCCCGTGGCGGCACGGGTGATGCCGCTGCAGTAGAGCGGATCGAGCGTCTGCACGCACAGGTTGAGCTGGGTCTGGGCGTCGATGGCCTGGATGGCGCCTTCCACTTCATGGCGGTAGAAGGTGACTTCCAGGTCCACGCGCTCGGCGACCGCCGACTCCTCCAGGAACGACGGGCTCCAGATGAAGCCGGCGGTGAAGCTGTCGGCGAATTCCGGATCCAGCTGGTCGTTGCCGCCCGTGGTGACCGAGATCTGCGGGTTGGGCTGCTGGTAGTTCGCCGGCACGCCCAGCGTGGCGCAGTTGCCGGCCAGGCCGGGGTTGAGCAGCGGCGTCGAGCACGGGTCGTTGATCTGGGCGTCGAAGCGGCTGGCCGAACCGAACAGCTCGCCGATGGACGGCGCGCGGAAGCCTTCGGCGAAGCTGGCGCGCAGCACGAACTCTTCGGCCAGCTGCCAGCGCAGGCCGTACTTGGGCGTGAACTCGGAAATGCCGGTGCTGTAGTCGGAGTAGCGGCCGGCAACGGTGAAGTCGAGCCGGTCGCCCCAGGCCGTGTCGGCGAACACGGGCAGGTTCACTTCGAAATAGAGCTCGCTGACGTCGTAGTCGCCCTGGGTGGGAAGCGAGGGCACGCCGTTGTAGAAGCCGTCGATGGTCAGCTGGTCGGGCGT
This sequence comes from Arenimonas sp., assembly GCF_019459675.1. Classification (GTDB taxonomy): domain Bacteria; phylum Pseudomonadota; class Gammaproteobacteria; order Xanthomonadales; family Xanthomonadaceae; genus Arenimonas. Next base: position 2,966 of record NZ_JAIBFH010000479.1, on the reverse strand, counting down.
GTACGAACCGTCCAGGCGGCGATGCTCGATGCCGGTGGCGAAATCGACTGAACCGGCCGGCAGCTCGAACAGGCTGCCCGAGAGGTTGGCGGTGAACAGCGCCAGCTCGTTCTTGCTGCGGTCGCGCACCACCGGGGATATCCAGGCCAGCATCGCCGGCGTGATGGTGCCCGGGCCGTCGAAAATGTTGAGCGGCGTGCAGCCCGCCACCGCGGCGCAGGCCGCGGGGTCGCCCAGGGCCAGGGCGATGTTGCGGATGTCGTAGCTGCCGAAATTGGTCTGCTCGGCCTTGTTCTCGCTGAAGGCGACGTTGACGTCCCAGTACAGCGTGCGCTGGCCGGCGTCGAACACGCCCTCCAGGCCGGCACCGAAATACCAGGTGTCCACTTGCTGTTCGAACACGCGCGCGCCGCCTTCGATCGGGCGGCGGCCGATCAGGATCAGGTTGCGGTTGGCCGCCGGCGTGCTCAGGCGGCCATCGAGGTCGAAGCCGAACGGGTTGAAGGGATTGAAGCGCGAAATGAACATGCCGTCGGAGATCGGGTTGCCGGTACCGGCCTCCGGACCCAGGAACATCGGCTCGGGCGCGGCCTGGTTGGTCGACTCGCGGCGGTTGTACAGCAGCTTGGCGTAGCCGCTGGTGCTGTCGGAGAACTGGAAACGCGCCTGCCCGAACACGCCCAGGCGTTCGGACGGCGTCAGCAGCAGGTTGAACTGGGAGAAGTTGAAGCGATCGGCGGTGGCGAAGCAGTGGTAGCCGTCGGTGCGCACGCAGCCGGTCTGGGTGGGGTCGAACACCGGGTTGTTGTTGCCGGTGTTGGGCGTGAGGTCGTAGGTGACGCCGGTGTTGGGGTCGGTGAAGATGAAGCGGCCCGTGGGTGTGGCCGAGCTGCCGAACGCCACGCCGGTGCCTGGCACCGGGAAGCTGGACTGGGCGCGGTCGCGGGCGAAGATTTCCTGCTGGTCGGTATAGCTGATGCCGGCGAAGAAGTTGGCGCGGTCGGTGTTCTTGCCCCAGGCCAGGTCGATGCTGCCGGTTTCGCCGTCGCCTTCGCCGTAGCCGCCGTACTGCACGCTCAGCGACACGCCGTCGAAGTCCTTGCGGGTGATGATGTTGATGACGCCGGCGATGGCGTCCGAGCCGTACAGCGACGAGGCGCCGTCTTCCAGCACTTCGATGCGGTCAATGATGGCCAGTGGAATGGTGTTGAGGTCGGTGGACGCGCCCACGCCCGAAGCCGAGGCTTCGTTCACCCAGCGGATGCCGTCCACCAGCACCAGCACGCGCTTGGAGCCGAGGTGCCGAAGGTCGGCCTGCGCCGAACCGGCGCCCACGCCGCTGCCGTCGGGCGGGAAACCGAAGTTGCCGCTGGAGTTGAACTTGGTGTTGAGCGCCGAGCCCGAACCCGTCAGCGCCTGGATGACGTCACCTACCGAGGTGAGGCCGCTGCGGTCGATGTCGGCGCGCGTGATGCGCTGCACCGGCACCAGGCCCTCGGCCTCGGCGGTCTTGATGCGCGAACCGGTGACCTCGACGCGGTCGAGGGTCTTCACATCTTCGGACGCGGTGTCCTGTGCGACGGCGGACAGCGGCAGCACGGCGAGCAGCAGTGCGCCGCGTACCGCCATGCTCAGGCGGGAAATTCGGAAGGTGTTCATGGCGGTCCCCAAGGGTTGGTGGAGCCGGGGCCTTGCCCCCAATGCGCCGGCTGGGACCAGATGTAAAGAAAACGTCAAGAGTCGGCAAGACTCCTTTTCACTAACGCTGTCAGTAAGTTAAACAGCGTCAGGGCCCCCACCACAGGCTCGTTCCCACCAGCAGCAGGAAGCCGGCGAACAGCCGGCGCAGCGCCAGGCCGCTGATCCGATGGGCGATTGTCGTACCCAGCGGCGCCGTAAGCACCGACGCGATGGCGATCCCGATCGCCGCCGGTAGGAAAACATAGCCCCAGCTTCCGGCCGGCAGGACGCCCGCCGCAGGGCCGTGGGCGGCATAGCCCGCCGCGCTGGCCAGGGCGATGGCGACGCCACAGGCGCTGGACGTGCCCACGGCGCGCACGGGGCGTACGCCCCGCCAGACCAGCAGGGGCACCGTCATGCTGCCCCCACCGATGCCCACCAGCGCCGACAGCGCGCCGACGAAGCCACCGGCGGCGGTGTAGCCCGGGCCCACGGGGGCATCGGGGCGCTCGGGACGGGCCCGCGGCCAGTCCAGGCCGAGCTGAACGGCCGCCAGGTAGCAGTAAACCGCGATGAAGGCGCGCAGCCAGTCGCCGTCCAGGCGCGTGGCCACCAGGCTGCCCAGCCAGCCCCCCAGCAGCATGCCCGGCACCAGCCACGCCGCCGTGGCCCAGAGCACGCTGCCGCGGCGATGGTGCGCGCGCGCCGACGACAGGCCGGTGAGCACGATGCTGGCCAACGCGGTCGCCAAAGCCACATGCACCGCGTATTGCGCGGGCACGCCCTGGCTGGGCAGCAGCCACACCAGTGCCGCCACCAGCACCAGGCCGCCGCCGATGCCCAGCATTCCCGCCAGCACCCCGGCCACGGCGCCCAGCGCGAGATAGACCGCCCAGGCCAAACTCACGCCGGGCCCGGCCGCTCAGGCGCCATGGGCTAAACTCACAACCATGTCGATGATTCGCCTCAGCACCTTTTTAGTCCTTGCCGTGTCCGCTGTTTCCACCGCGGCGCAGGGCGTCGCGCCCGCCGACCTCTCGCGACAGCGGCCGGCCATCCTGGAAGGCTTCCGCGTGGCCGAGCGGGGAGCCCTGAGCGTACAGGACGTCGCGCGCATCGCCGACCACCCACTGCTGGCTTGGGTGGAGGCCACCGCCATGCGGCGCCAGCTGGCGCACGCCACCGCGCGGGAAGTGCGCGCCGTGCTGGCCCGACATGACGGCCAGCCGGCGGCCGACTGGCTGCGCGACGCCTGGCTGATGGAGCTGGCCAAGCGCGGCGAATGG
>NZ_JAIBFH010000473.1 GCF_019459675.1 Arenimonas sp. | reverse complement strand
CCCACCCCCCCCCCCCCCCCCCCCCCCCGCCCCCCCCCCCGGCCGGGCCGGCCGCCGCCGCCAAAGGCCAGCAGGCTGATGGAACCCACCACGGCCGACGTGTTCTTTGCCTTGCGCCACTGCGCGATGGCGTGACGTTCGCGGAAATGGGCTACTTCGTGCCCGAGCACCAGGGCCAGTTCGGCCTCGTCCTGCAGCCGCAGCAGGGCGCCGGTCCAGACCACCATCATTCCGTTGGGCGCCATGGACGCATTGAACCAGGGCTGGTCAACGATATGGACGCGCAGGTCCGCGCAGAGGTCACCGGCGACGCGGCAGGCAACGTCGCGCACGTAGGCGTTCAGGACCGGGTCGGTGACCCGCCTCGGATGCGCCAGCAGTTCGCGTTCGGCGCGCTCCATGGCGTACCACAGCTCGTCCTCGTCGCTGCCCGGGGGCGGCCGCTGGCCGGGCAGGGCGGTGTCCACCGGGTCGGCGGCCCCGGCGGGGGCGGCAGCCAGGCAGGCTGCAAGCAGGCATGCGGCGCGCTTCACAGCGGAAGCCCGGTCAGCATCTGGCGTGCGGATTTCGCGGCGCCCTCGGCGTCCCGCAGGTCGCCGGTCTGGTTGGACATCAGGTTGAACCACACCACCTGGCCGGTGCGCAGGTCCACCAGCGTGGCCACGCCCATCTGTCGGCCCCCGCCGATGTCCACCACGCCGCCCATGGCGGCCCCCGCCAGCAGGCCCAGCACCCGCATTGCCGCGCGGCCTTCGCTGGCATAGCTGTCGCGCACGTAGGTAAACAGCGCGTAGTCGGCGCCGGTGGCGTCCCGCAGTTCGCTCACGCCCTCACCCAGGGTCCAGTCCAGGCGGCGGTCCTTGGTGGCCAGGTGGCTGCCGCGCCGGGTGTAGACCGCGATGCTCATGGCCACGGCCTCGTTGAGGCGGATCACCTGGCCCAGGCGCGATCGCGGCGGCAGGTCGTCCCGGATCTCGAAATCGGGCTTGCGGTCGTGGCCGCCCTGCGCCAGCACCTGGCCCATCGCTTCGGGAAACAGCCGGCGCGCCGCGTCCGACCACTCCCGCCGCGGTTCGTTCAGCCCACCGGTGGTCACCTCGGTCAGCTCGATGTCGGGCTCCACCACGACCACGCTGCCGGCGATGCGCAACGGTTGGCCAGCCTGGTCGGTGGCGACCCGGTCCTGGTTGTAGGCAAGCGCCGGCAGCGACAGCAGCACTGCCAGCAGCGCGACGAAGCGACGGGCGGATCGGGCGTGCTGGGCCATGGGGTCCTCCTGCCGACAGCATGCCCGAACGCGTGCGCGGGACAAGCGCCGGGCGGGGCTTGGCCGGGTGCGGCATGGTATCCTTGTGGGGTTTTTCAGCCCCGCCACAACTCCCGCGAGGAATGCGATGCCACAGCTCGCCAAGCGCATGGGCCGTGCCAAGCCCAGCGCCATCATGGCCGTTGCCGACAAGGCCAAGAAGCTCAAGTCCGAAGGTCGCGACATCGTCAGCTTTTCGATCGGCGTACCCAACTTCCTGCCCGGTGACCACGTCTACGCCGCTGCCCGCGACGCCCTGGCCAAGGACAGCGGCCAGTACGGCAGCAACCGCGGCTCGGACGCCCTGCTCGACGCCTTCCTGCTGCACATCGAGGCGCTGGGCCTGACCGGCTACACGCGCATGCACTGCGCCACCGGCGTCGGCGCCAAGCACATCCTCTACAACCTGGCCGAGGCCCTGCTGGACGAAGGCGACACCATCGCCTACGCCACGCCGTACTGGACCACCTACGCCGACATCGCCGAAGTGCTGAACGCGAAGATCCTCGAGCTGCCGTGCCCGGCCAGCCAGGACTACAAGCTCACGCCGGCCCAGCTGGAAGCGGCGCTGGCGACCAAGCCCAAGGTGTTCCTGTTCAACAACCCGAACAACCCCACCGGCATGGTCTACACGCGCGGGGAAATCTCGGCGCTGGCCGACGTGCTGGTGAAGTATCCCGACACCTGGATCATCACCGACGACATCTACAACATGATGGTGTTCGACGGCCTGGGCTATCACAACTTCGTCCAGGCCCGCCCTGAGCTGCGCGACCGGCTGGTGTTCGTGGACTCGCTGTCCAAGACCTACGGCATGCCCGGCTGGCGCGTGGGCTTCATGGCCGGCCCCGAAGTGGTGGCCAAGGCGATGACGGTGCTCAACTCCACCCACATCACCAACCTGCCCGAAGTGGTGACCGCCGCGGCCATTGCGGCGCTTACCGGCCCGCAGGACGTGCCGGTGGCCAAATGCGCCGAATTCCAGGCCAAGCGCGATCTGGTGGCGGCGACCATGAACGCCATCCCCGGCGTGATCTGTCCCAAGCCGCAGGGCGCGTTCTACGTGTTCCCCGACATCAGCTGCGCTTTCGGCAAGTCGCACAACGGCGTGGCCATCAACAACGACGTTGATTTCTGCAGCGTGCTGCTGGAAGCCAAGGGCGTGGCCTGCGTGCCGGGCTCGGCCTTCGGCGCGCCCAACGCGCTTCGCATCAGCTACACCTGCCCCTCGGCGCAGCTGCCGGTGGGCCTGAAGCGCATCCAGGAGTTCTTCGCAGAACTCTCGTAAGCCATTTCGCGGCGCCCGCCCGGGCGCCGTTTTTTCTTGTCGGCGCGCCTCCAGGCCCGCTACCCCCGAGGAGATGTCATGAAAACCCCCGTCCGTGTTGCCGTCACCGGCGCTGCCGGCCAGATCGGTTACTCCCTGCTGTTCCGCATCGCCTCGGGCGAAATGCTGGGCAAGGACCAGCCTGTCATCCTTCAGCTGCTTGAGCTGCCCATGGAAAAGGCCCAGGCCGCGCTCAAGGGCGTGATCATGGAGCTCGAGGACTGCGCGTTCCCGCTGCTGGCCGGCGTGGTCGGCACCGACGACCCCATGGTGGCCTTCAAGGACGCCGACGTGGCGCTGCTGGTCGGCGCCATGCCGCGCGGCCCGGGCATGGAGCGCAAGGACCTGCTGCTCAAGAACGCCGAGATCTTCACCGTGCAGGGCAAGGCCATCAACGCCGTGGCCTCGCGCGACATCAAGGTGCTGGTGGTGGGCAACCCGGCCAACACCAACGCCTATATCGCCATGAAGTCGGCGCCGGACATCAATCCCAACAACTTCACCGCCATGCTGCGCCTGGACCACAACCGCGCGCTGTCGCAGCTGGCCATCAAGGCCAGCGTGGCCGTGGCCGACATCGACAGCCTGGTCGTCTGGGGCAACCACAGCCCGACCATGTACCCCGACTACCGTTTCGCCACCATCGGCGGCGCGTCGCTCAAGGACAAGATCGGCGACGAGGCCTGGAACCGCGAAACCTTTATCCCGAAGGTCGGCAAGCGCGGCGCCGCCATCATCGAAGCTCGCGGCCTGAGCTCGGCCGCCTCGGCCGCCAACGCCGCCATCGACCACATCCACGACTGGGTGCTGGGCACCAACGGCAAGTGGGCCACGATGGGCATCCCGTCGGACGGCAGCTACGGCATTCCCAAGGACGTGATGTACGGCTTCCCGGTCACCTGCAAGGACGGCAAGTACGAGATCGTGCAGGGCCTGGCCGTGGACGACTACTCGCGCACCATGATGGACAAGACCTTGGCCGAGCTCGAGGAAGAGCGCGCCGGAGTCGCCCATCTGCTCTGATGTGACAGCGAAGACGACCTCCGGGTCGTCTTCGCGCATGAAGGATCCGAAATGACGCAATCGAATTCCGCCGGCGCACGCTTCCGCGCCGCGCTCGCCGCCGAATCACCGCTGCAGGTGATCGGCGCCATCAACGCCAACCACGCGCTGCTGGCCCAGCGTGCGGGCTACCGCGCCATCTATCTGTCGGGCGGCGGCGTCGCCGCCGGCTCGCTCGGCATACCGGACCTGGGCATCACCGGCATGGAAGACGTGCTGGTGGACACCCGCCGCATCACCGACGTGTGCGACCTGCCGCTGCTGGTGGACATCGACACCGGCTTCGGGCCCAGCGCCTTCAACATGGCGCGCACGGTGAAGTCGCTGATCAAGGCCGGCGCCGCCGCCTGCCACCTCGAAGACCAGATCGGCGCCAAGCGCTGCGGCCACCGTCCCGGCAAGGAAATCGTGCCGGTGGACGAGTTCGTCGACCGCGTCAAAGCGGCGGTGGATGCCCGCACCGATGCCCAGTTCTTCATCATCGCCCGCACCGACGCCATCGCCGTGGACGGCGTGGACGCCGCCATCGAGCGCGCCGTGCGCTGCGTGGAAGCGGGCGCCGACGGCATCTTCGCCGAGGCGGCCTACGACCTGCCTACCTACAGGCGTTTCGTGGAGGCGGTGAAAGTGCCGGTGCTGGCCAACATCACCGAGTTCGGCCAGACGCCGCTGTTCACCCGCGACGAACTGGCCTCGGTGGGCGTGGCCATCCAGCTGTACCCGCTGTCGGCGTTCCGCGCCATGAACAAGGCGGCCGAGGCCGTGTATTCCGCCATCCGCCGCGACGGCCACCAGAAGGCGGTGGTTGATTCGATGCAGACGCGCGAAGAGCTTTACGACCGCATTGGTTACCACGACTACGAACAGCGCCTCGACGCCCTGTTCGCCAAGAAGAAGTAAGGGAGAGCACCATGACCGAATCCACCCTGCCCAAGGCCAAGAAGTCCGTTGCCCTCAGCGGCACGCCGGCCGGCAACACCGCGCTGTGCACCGTCGGCCGCAGCGGCAACGACCTGCACTACCGCGGCTACGACATCCACGACCTGGCCACGAAGGCCGGCTTCGAGGAAGTGGCGCACCTGCTGGTGCACGGCGCGCTGCCCACGGCCAGTCAGCTGGCGGCCTACAAGACCAAGCTCAAGCGCCTGCGCGGCCTGCCCGCCATCGTCACCGATGCGCTGGAGCTGGTGCCCGCCAACGCCCACCCCATGGACGTGCTGCGCACCGGCTGTTCGGTGCTGGGCGTGGTGCTGCCCGAGCGCGACGGCCACCCGGTGAACGAAACCCGCGACATCGCCGACAAGCTGATGGCCAGCTTCGGCTCGATGCTGCTGTACTGGTGGCACTTCACCCGCAACGGTCGCCGCATCGAAGTCGAGACCGACGACGACACCATCGCCGGCCACTTCCTGCACCTGCTGCACGGCGAGCCGCCCAGCGCGGCGCATGCGCGCGCCATGGACCAGTCCCTGGTGCTGTACGCCGAGCATGAGTTCAACGCGTCCACGTTCGCCTGCCGCGTCATCGCCGGCACCGGCTCGGACATCTTCAGCTGCATCACCGGCGGCATCGGCGCGCTGCGCGGCCCCAAGCACGGCGGCGCCAATGAAGTGGCGATGGAAATCATCGCCCGCTACGGCAGCGCCGACGAAGCCGAGGCCGACATCCGGGCCCGCGTGGAGCGCAAGGAAATCGTCATCGGCTTCGGCCACCCGGTGTACACCATCGGCGACCCGCGCAACCCCATCATCAAGGAAATCAGCCGCAAGCTGTGCAAGGACGGCGGCAACCAGGTGCTGTTCGACGTCAGCGAGCGCATCGAGACCCTGATGATGGACCTCAAGAAGATGTTCCCGAACCTGGATTGGTACAGCGCCTCGGCCTACCACATGATGGGCGTGCCGACGGCGATGTTCACCCCGCTGTTCGTGATTGCCCGCACCAGCGGCTGGTCGGCGCACGTGATCGAGCAGCGCATCGACGGCAAGATCATCCGCCCCAGCGCCAACTACACCGGCCCCGACGACCGAGCCTTCGTGGCGATCGACAAGCGCTGAGATGTACGGGCACTGGCTCGCCAACGGGTGGGTGGTGCTGGCGACATTGCTGTCGGTGGGTGCGTGCGTGCTGATCCATTACGAGGGGCTCACGGTCGTGTCGCGCGTGGTGGCGCGCCGTCACGACAGTGAGCGCCGGCGCAAGGTGCTCTACGGCATCCTGGGCGTGTTGGCGCTACACATCATCGAGATTTGGCTGTTCGGGCTGACCTTCTACGGGCTGGTGTTGCTGCCTGACACCGGTGCGGTAACGGGCGCCGATCCGCTGGGCCTGTTCGACGCCATTTACCTGGCGGCGATGTGCTACACCACGGTCGGTTTCGGCGACGTGTCGCCGGTGGGGCCAATCCGCTTTCTCGCGGGCACGTCGGCGCTGACCGGATTCGTCATGATCACCTGGTCGGCGTCGTTCACGTTCCTCGAGATGGAGCGGTTCTGGCGCCGCTGAGCGAAGCCGTCAGGGTGCCAGGCGCTGCCCTGCCGCCGGGCCGGACGCCGCCACGGGCGGGCTGAGGCGCTGCACCCGGAAGAAGGTGTGGTCACCGATGGTGGCTACCCGCGGCGACGTGGCCCAGGCCGGGTTGGCCAGGTCCAATGCCGCGAAGTGGCTGGCGCCGGGCACCACTTCATTGCGTTCGCCCACCGGCATGGTCCAGTCCTGCTGGGCCTGGAAGGCCACGTCCACCGCTTTCTGCCAAGCCTCGAGGTTGCGCATGCGCAGCCCGGGATTGACGATGGTCGGCGCGAACTGCTTGCGCGCCAGCACCACTTCGCACACCGATTCGCCCCATTGGCCGCTGTCGCGGCGGCGCAGGGCCACTTCGGCCACGGCACGCTGGCCCAGCTCGGTCTGGTCGCGCGATTCCAGGTAAACCGTCGTCGCCAGGCACAGCGGGTCGGCGGCGGGCTGCGGCAAAATCGACGCAAGCCAGAGGATGAAAGACAGCTTCATGGCGGAACTCCTTGCTCCGTTGCGCCGCGGTCTCTCGCCCGCATTCATGCGGACTCGCCTGTCAGGAAGCAACGGGGCGGGGAGGGGCCGGCGGCCTGGCGTTTTGGGGATGGACGAGCGCAGCTCGCATTCCGGTCGGGGCGTCGTAGGTGGGGCGCCTTCCGGAAACCCCGCCGAGCCATGTGCTGGGAGGGGCCGTATTTGGCCGGCCCACCGGAGTTGTCCGGGGCCTGGTCCGAGGCGCATGGTACGGCTGCCAGCCGAACGCCAGCTGAACGGCCGTTTCCAAATGATTGATTTTGTTTGGAGTAATTGCTCAGACGCGGCCCGCGAGGGCCGTGCCTGGAAGGCTCAGAACGCCGCGGCCAGACGGCTGCCCTGGTCGATCGCGCGCTTGGCGTCCAGCTCGGCGGCCACGTCCGCGCCGCCAATCAGGTGTGGCGTTTTGCCCGCCGCCTGCAGGGGTTCCACCAGCTGGCGCAGCGGCTCCTGGCCGGCGCACACCACCACCTGGTCCACCGGCAGCAGCATTTCGCGGCCGTCCACGCGCACCCGCAGACCGGCGTCGTCCACACCCAGGTACTCCACGCCGCCCCAGGCCTGCACGCCCTTGGCCTTGAGCGCCGAGCGGTGTATCCAGCCCGTGGTCTTGCCCAGCCGCGCGCCGGGCTTGCCCGGGCTGCGCTGCAGCAGCCACAGCTCGCGCGCCGGCGCCTCGGGTGCCGGCTTGACCAGTCCACCCGCGCCGGTGAAGTCGGGCGCCACGCCCCATTCGGCCATCCAGCGGCCGGTATCGGTGGTGGAAGAAGGACCTTCATGCGCCAGGTATTCGGCCACGTCGAAGCCGATGCCGCCCGCGCCGATGATGGCCACGCGCCGGCCCGGCACCACCTTGCCCGTCAGTACGTCCAGGTAGCTGACCACCTTGGCGTGTCCCGAACCGGGGAAGTCGACCTTGCGCGGGACGATGCCGGTGGCCAGCACGATCTCGTCATAGCCGCCGGCCAGCAGCGCCGCCGCATCCACCCGGGTGCCCAGCCGCTGCTCGACGCCCGTGATGGCCAGCTGCTTGCCGAAGTAGCGGATGGTTTCGTGGAATTCTTCCTTGCCCGGGATCTGCTTGGCCAGGTTGAATTGGCCGCCGATCTGGGTGGAGCCGTCGATCAGCGTCACGTGGTGCCCGCGTTCGGCGGCCACGGTGGCGCAGGCCAGGCCGGCCGGCCCGGCGCCAACCACGGCGATGCGCTTGGGGGCCTGGGTGCGGGTGTAGTTGAGCTCGGTTTCAACGCAGGCCCGCGGGTTCACCAGGCAGCTGGCCTTCTTGCCCACGAACACATGGTCCAGGCAGGCCTGGTTGCAGGCGATGCAGGTGTTGATCTCGTCGCGGCGTCCGGTGCGTGCCTTGTTCACCCACTGCGGGTCGGCCAGCAGCGGCCGCGCCATCGACACCATGTCGGCCTGGCCCGACGCCAGTATCTGCTCGGCCACTTCGGGCATGTTGATGCGGTTGGTGGCCACCAGCGGCAGCCCGACCAGCGGCTTGAGCTTGGCCGTGACGCCGGCGAACGCCGCGCGCGGCACCGACGTGGCGATGGTGGGCACCCGCGCCTCGTGCCAGCCGATGCCGGTATTGATGATGGTGGCGCCGGCGGCTTCGATGGCCTTGGCCTGCAGCACGATCTCGTCCCAGTCCGAGCCGCCTTCCACCAGCTCGAGCATGGACAGCCTGTAGATGAGGATGAAGTCCTTGCCCACCGCTTCGCGGATGCGGCGCACTATTTCCACCGCGAAGCGCATGCGCTTGGCCGGCGTGCCGCCCCAGTCGTCGGTGCGCTTGTTGGTGCGCGCCGACAGGAACTGGTTGATCAGGTAACCCTCCGAGCCCATCACTTCGACGCCGTCGTAGCCGGCGTCGCGCGCCCCCCCGGGGCGGGTTGACAAGGGCCTGTTAATGCGCGCCCCCCCCCCCCGGCGGGGCGTGCCACGGTTGTGGGGGCAGGTCGCCGCCCTAACGCCCCCCGCCCCCCCCGGGTCCCCCCGCCTGAGGCGCCCCCCGCGCCGCCCGCCCCCGCGCTCCCCACAATTCCCCCCCCACCCACGACCGTGGCGCCGCCAGCGCCGACGTTCGACATGCCCCTTATCAACGCCGAACCCGCGCCCCTGTGGCCCGCTCCCCTGGAAATGGCTCCGTCCATTCCTGAGAATGTGCCCGCGCCCCCCAGCGTGCTTGCTTCTCTGGAAACCCCCGGCGGCCACGTCCTGGTTGTCGCCGCGCTGGTCAATGACGCGGGCATGGTGGTGGACAGCAAATTGCTCGTGCCCTCGGGCGCCCCGCTCAAGGACATCACCATGACGCTCTCCCTTGTGGG
>NZ_JAIBFH010000403.1 GCF_019459675.1 Arenimonas sp. | reverse complement strand
GGGCGCGCCCGCCAGCGCCCGCGCCAGCATGACGCGCTGGCGCTGGCCGCCGGAGAGTTGGTGCGGATGGCGCGCCAGCAGGGCCGCCGGTTCGGGCAGCTGCAGGCGCTCGAACAGGGCGATCGCCTCGCGCCGGGCCGACCGGGCGTCCAGCCGGCGCAGCACGCGCAGGCTTTCGCAAAGCTGCGCGCCCACCGTGCGCAGCGGGTGCAGGCTGGCCTGGGGGTCCTGCGGCATCCAGGCAATCGTGCGGCCGCGCAGGGCGTGGTGCTGCCGGGATTCCAGAGTGATGGCGCGCCCGTCCAGGTGCAGCGTGCCCGTGGCCTCCAGGCCCGGCGGCAGCAGCCCCAGCAGCGACAGCACGCTCAGGCTTTTGCCGCTGCCGCTTTCGCCCACCAGGCCCAGGCATTCGCCGGCGCGCAGGTCCAGGTTGATCGGGCCCAGCAGGACCCGTCCGCCGGCGCGCACCTCAAGCCCCTCGAGCGCGAGCCGCGCCGTCATGCGGCCGGCCCGCGCACGTCCAGCCAGTCGCGCAGTCCGTCGCCGAGGAACTGGAACGCCGCCAGCGTCGCCACCAGGAAGCCGGCCGGGAACAGCAGCGACCACGGCGCGATGTCGAGCTCCTGGCTGCCTTCATGCAGCAGCGTGCCCCAGCTGGCCGACGGTTCGTCCAGGCCCAGGCCCAGGAAGCCGAGGAAGCTTTCCACCAGGATGGCCTGCGGCAGGATCAGCCCCAGGTACACCAGCGCCAGCGGCAGCAGGTTGGGCAGCAGGTGCCAGCGCAGCACCTGGTCGAAGCGGGCGCCGGCCGCACGCGCCGCCAGCACGAAGGGCGCATCGCGCAGCCGCGCCGCCTCCGAACGCACCACGCGCGCCAGGTCGATCCACACGTAGCCGCCGATCGCCGCCAGCAGCAGCCACAGTGAACGCCCGAACAGGCTCAGCAGCAGGATGACGATCAGCAGGAAGGGCAGGGCCGACAGCACGTCCAGCAGCCGCACCATGGCGCGCTCCACGCGCCCGCCGGCATAGCCGGCGATGGCGCCGTAGGCCAGTCCGATCACCAGCGCCACGACGGTGGCCAGTGCGCCCACGGTCAGCGAAAGCCTGCCACCGGCCAGCGTGCGAGCCAGGATGTCGCGGCCGATGGCATCGGTGCCGAACCAGTGCCCGCCGGCCAGCGTCGGCGCGGCCGACAGCGCGTCCCAGTCGGGCCGGTGCGGGTCGTGGCCGGGCAGCAGCAGGGCCAGCCAGCACGCGCCCGCCAGCGCGGCAATCACGACCAGGCACAGCTTGGCGGATCGGGGAAGTCTTGGCCGGGAGTCCATGCCGGCATCTTAGCTGCGCGGCGGCGGGCGTATCATTCGCCCAGGCAGACCCGCGAGTAGACCGGCATGGCTTTTCCCTACACCCGTCCCCGCCGCATGCGCCGCGACGATTTTTCACGCCGGCTGATGCGTGAAAACCGGCTCAGCGCCGACGACCTGATCCTTCCCGTGTTCATCCACGAGCTGCAGGGCCGCGCCGCGGTGTCGTCCATGCCGGGCGTCGAACGCCTGTCCATTGACGAGCTGCTGCGCACGGCCGAGCAGGCGGTGGCGCTGAGAATTCCCGCCATCGTGCTGTTCCCGGTCACCGCGCCCGAGGCCAAGTCGCTCGACGCGGCCGCGGCCTGGGACGAGAACGGCCTGGCCCAGCGCGCCATCCGCGCGCTCAAGCAGCGCTTCCCCGAGCTGGGCGTGATCACCGACGTGGCGCTGGACCCGTACACCACCCACGGCCAGGACGGCCTGGTGGACGACAGCGGCTACGTGGTGAACGATGAAACCGTGGACGCGCTGGTGCTGCAGGCCCTGTCGCATGCCGACGCCGGCGCCGACGTGGTGGCGCCCAGCGACATGATGGACGGCCGCATCGGCGCCATCCGCGAAGCGCTGGAAGAAACCGGGCATACCCACACCCGCATCCTGGCCTACAGCGCCAAGTACGCCTCGGCCTTCTACGGCCCGTTCCGCGATGCCGTCGGCAGTTCTGGCGCGCTGGGCAAGGGCAACAAGTACACCTACCAGATGGATCCGGCCAATTCCGACGAGGCCCTGCGCGAAGTCGGCCTGGACCTGGACGAGGGCGCCGACATGGTGATGATCAAGCCGGGCCTGCCCTACCTGGACATCGTGCGCCGGGTGAAGGACCACTACGGTGCGCCCACCTTCGTCTACCAGGTCAGCGGCGAGTACGCGATGCTCAAGGCCGCCGCGCTCAACGGCTGGCTGGACGAGCGCGCCTGCGCGCTCGAAGCGCTCACGTCCATCAAGCGCGCCGGCGCCGACGGCGTGCTCACCTACTTCGCGCTCGACGCCGCGCGCTGGCTGAAGGAAGACTGAGATGACCGCGCAGTTCGCCGTGTTCGGGCACCCGGTGGCGCACTCGCTGTCGCCGCGCATCCACGCGGCATTCGCCCGCCAAGAGGGCGTGGACCTGTCCTACGTGGCCATTGATGCCGCGCCCGAGGACTTCGCCGCGGCCATCCACAGCTTTGGCGCGGTCGGGGGCGCAGGTGCCAACATCACCCTGCCGCACAAGGAGCGCGTGGTGGCGCTGTGCAGCCAGCTCAGCGACCGCGCCCGACGGGCTGGGGCGGTGAATACCCTCCTGCGCGCCGGCGCCGCCTGGCACGGCGACAACACCGATGGCCTGGGCCTGGTGCACGACCTGACCGAACGCCATCGCCTGGACCTGCGCGGCCGGCGCGTGCTGCTGCTGGGGGCCGGCGGCGCCGCCCGGGGCGTAGCGCCGGCGCTGCTGGACGCCGGGGTCGACTCCCTCTGGGTCGTCAACCGCAGCCCGGACAAAGCCGATGCGCTGTCCGACGCCCTGGGCGAGCCGGGCCGCGTGCACACGCGCTACCTGGCCGACCTGCCGTCGCTGGGGGGGTTCGAGCTGATCGTGAACGCCACGTCGGCCGGGCGCGGCGACGGCCTGTCGCTGCCGTTCTCCCTGGCCGCGCCCCGCAGCCTGGCCGTGGACCTGAGCTACGGGGAGGCCGCCATCTCCTTCCTGGCCTGGGCCGGTGCCGCCGGTTGCTCCCACCGCATTGACGGCCTGGGCATGCTGGTGGAACAGGCCGCCGAGAGCTTCGCGCTCTGGCACGGCAGGCGTCCCGACACCGACGCGGTGTACGCCGAGCTGACGGCCCGGGCCGACGCCCTGCACACCGCGGACTGAACGGCCGGCCGGCCCGCCCTGCCCGGGTGTCCGGTTTAGCCCCCGGAACGCGTGTCTAAAGCGTACTGAGACCTTGGCCAGCAAGGGGCCAAGATCCGGCTGTCTGGCGGCAGGGCCGCCAGTAATCCGACACTCGTAAACCAAACCCCTGGGGGAATACCGTTGAACAGAACCTCACTCTTTGTCGCGATGCTCTGTGCATCGGCAACCTCCCTGGTTTCCGCCCAGGCCATCGACGATGTCGGCGGCTACGCCAAGCCCGGTGACACCGCCAAGCGCCCCGTTGCCGATTCGCTGCAGCGCAGCGGCAGCTTCACGATGGACATCCTCAGCGGCGTCGGTTTCTTCGATGGCAGCGAAGGAACCACCGTCGGCCGGCTGTTCCGCGCCGGTACCCCGGGGCAGCCTTGCGGCACTTTCAATCTGGGCACCAACTACCAGTTCCGGACGTTCCCGTTCGTGACCGACAGCAGCGGCTCGATGACGGCGACGGTCGCCAATGGCTCCTGCGCGACCGGCATCTTCGTGTCCTTCCACACCACCGCGTTCAATCCGGCCAGCGTCTGCGACAACCACGTCTGGGACTTCGGAAGCTCGGTGGACTTCACCGACACCTTCGCCGTGCCGCCCAACACCCCGATGGTGATGGCCATCACGGGCACCCTCACTCCCGCGCCGGGCCTGGTCTGCGGTCCGATCAACTTTGATCTCGACGGCGTCGGCAGCCTCGGCGTGACGCTTACCATTCCGGGCAGCAACAGCCCGGTGCCGGTTGCCGAAGAGCTGATCCTTCCGCCCGAGCGCCTGCTGGCCAACCCCAGCAACCGCCTCACCATCAACACCGAAATTGGTTACGCCTTCTCCCCGGGTGAAGTGCGCTACGCCCGCCTCAGCTGCCCGGGCGCCGAGTTCACCACCGCCTCGGTGGTCGACTTCACGGGCGATCCGTCCAACACCATCGGCTCGGTCAACGGCCTGGGTTCGGATGCGATCTTCTTCTCGATCACGGCTGGCGCCACTCCGGTGGTCGCCACCGACGGCTTCAGCGTCAACGGCACCCGCACCGTGGGCAGCCAGGCCGACGTGGACTGCACCTACGGCCTCTACGACTTCCCGTCGCAGGCCCAGGCTGGCGGCCCCACCGGCCGCGGGGCGGCCCCCGCCCGCCCCCACCACGGCGTGAACCCCCCCCGACCGCCGGGGGGGGGTTAGGCCGGGGGGGGGGGGGGGGGGGGGGGGAGAG
>NZ_JAIBFH010000398.1 GCF_019459675.1 Arenimonas sp. | reverse complement strand
GGGCGCGCGCCGCGTCCCGCTGCGCGGGGCTGCGCGCCTGGTCGGCGGTGGCCGCGGCCAACTCGGCCTGCCAGAGGGCATCGCGCTGCTTGCGCTTGGCCAGCATCGCCCGGGACGTCTCCAGCTGGGCCCGGGCCCGCGCCAGCGTCGCCTCGGCATCGCCCCGGGGCTGCGCGCGTTCGGCCGCGGCGATGGCCTGCTGAGCCGCGGAGATCGCGGCGGCAGGCGCGGAGGTTGCCGCCCCGGCCGGTGCGCCAGCGAGCGCAAGAACCACGGCGAGATGGATTTTTAGCGAGGAAAATGTCATAAGGCGAGCTCGCAGGTGGGCGGTGGACGCGGGTCATTGTAGACCGTGCCGGCCCATCCAAAGGGACGTAAACGGGGAACCTAAGGATACTCACATGGACATCGGCTATTTTTTGAAGCTGATGACGGAGAAGAACGCGTCGGACATGTTCCTGACCACCGGCGCTCCCGTCTACATCAAGGTTGAAGGCAAGCTCTACCCGCTCGGCAACACCGGCCTGCCGGCCGGCATGGTCAAGAAGATCGCCTATTCGCTGATGGACGAGGGCCAGGTGCCCGCGTTCGAGCGCGACCTGGAATACAACATGGCCATCGCCGTCAAGGACACCGGGCGCTTCCGCGTCAACGTCTTCAAGCAGCGCGGCGAAGTGGGCATGGTCATCCGCGCCATCAAGTCCGAGATCCCCAGCCTGGACCAGCTCAAGCTGCCGGCGGTGCTCAAGGACATCGTGATGGAACAGCGCGGCCTGGTGCTGGTGGTGGGTTCCACCGGCTCGGGCAAGTCCACCACCCTGGCGGCCATGATCGACCACCGCAACGCCAGCAACACCGGCCACATCCTCACCATCGAGGATCCGATCGAGTTCCTGCACAAGCACAAGAAGTCCATCGTCAACCAGCGCGAAGTCGGCCTGGACACCCACGCCTTCCACAACGCGCTCAAGAACGCCATGCGCGAGGCGCCCGACGTCATCCTGATCGGCGAAATCCTCGACGCCACCACCATGGAATCGGCCATCGCCTTCGCCGAGACCGGCCACCTGTGCCTGGCCACGCTGCACT
Source organism: Arenimonas sp. (assembly GCF_019459675.1). Lineage (GTDB taxonomy): Bacteria > Pseudomonadota > Gammaproteobacteria > Xanthomonadales > Xanthomonadaceae > Arenimonas. The sequence continues at coordinate 8,751 of NZ_JAIBFH010000398.1, read as the reverse complement.
CCAACAACGCCGACCAGACGCTGGACCGCATCCTGAACTTCTTCCCGGAAACGGCGCACAAGAACGTCCTGATGAACCTCTCGCTCAACCTCAAGGCGGTCATCAGCCAGCGCCTGGTGGTGGGCAAGGACGGCAAGCGCCTGCCGGCGGCCGAGATCCTCATCAACACGCCGATGATCCGCGACCTGATCCGGCGCGGCGAAGTGCACGAGATCAAGGAAGCGATGGACAAGTCGCTGCAGGAAGGCATGCAGACCTTCGACCAGTCGCTGTTCCGGATGTACAAGGAGGGCAAGGTCGAGCTGGAGGAGGCGCTGCGCAAGGCCGATTCGCGCGACGGCCTGGCCCTGAAGATCCGCCTGTCGGAAGGCTCCGACACCGGCGAACACGACCCTTACGCCGAGATGTACGGCGGCAGCGGCCCGGGCGGCGAAACCACCACCACCGGCTACTGAGGTTCAGTCGCCGGCGGGCGCGTCGGGCTGGTTTTCCGGCCTGGCGTGCTGGAAGGCGTCCATCGCCTGGCAGGTCTGCACGATCCGCCGCACCGTGTGGTACGGCGCCATGTCCACGCCGAAACGCTCGGCGTTGTACACCTGCGGCACCAGGCAGCAGTCGGCCAGCGTGGGCTGTTCGCCATCGCAGAAGGCGCCGGTGGACGGGTTGTCGCACAGCGTGTCTTCCAGCGCGTCCATGCCCAGCCTGATCCAGTGACGCGTCCACTGGTCGCGTTCGGCCTGCGGCACGTTCCAGGTGTTCTCGAACAGCTGCTGCACGCGCAGGTTGGTGAGCGGGTGCACGTCGCAGGCGATCATCTGGGCAATCGAGCGCACGCGCTGCCGGTCGCGCGCGGTGGCGGGCATCAGCGGCGGCGACGGCCAGGTTTCATCCAGGTATTCGATGATGGCCATGGACTGGCGCAGGATGCGGTTGCCGTGCATCAGCACCGGCACCAGCTCCTGGGGGTTGAGGTCGCTCAGCGGCGGGGCGTGCTGTTCACCGCCGTTGCGCAGCAGGTGCACGGGCATGGTCTCGTAGGGCATGCCCTTGAGGTTGAGCGCGATGCGCACCCGGTAGGCGGCGCTCGATCGCCAGTACGAATAAAGCCGGATAGACGGCGTAGCCATGCGCGCTGCTCCTTTCCCTCGTGCCGCAACTGCCCGGCTGCAGCACCGGGTCTCGTTTAGCCAGCATACGCCGCGCCGCGCCGGCGCGGGAACCCCGCCGCGCGGGTTCAGCCGCGGGCGATGCGCTGCTCGATGGCGCCGAAGAGGCTGCTGCCGCTGCGGTCGAGCATTTCGATCCGCACCGTGTCGCCAAAGGCCATGAACGGGGTGCTGGGCTTGCCGTCGCGCAGGGTTTCCACCGTGCGCAGTTCGGCGAAGCACGACGCGCCCAGGGACGTGTCTTCGTTGGCCACGGTGCCCGAGCCGACCAGGGTGCCGGCCGACAGCGGCCGGGTTTTCGCGGCGTGGGCCACCAGCTGGGCGAAGTTGAACTGCATGTCCACGCCGGCCTCGGGCGCGCCGAACCACGCGCCGTTGACGTGCGTGAGCAGCGGCAGGTGCAGCTTGCTGTCCTGCCAGGCGTCGCCCAGCTCGTCGGGCGTGACGAACACCGGGCTCAGCGCCGAGCGCGGCTTGGACTGCAGGAAGCCGAAGCCCTTGGCCAGCTCGCCCGGGATCAGGTTGCGCAGCGAGACGTCGTTGATCAGGCCCACCAGCTGGATGTGCTCTGCCGCCTGTGCCGGCGTCGCGCCCTGCGGCACGTCGTCGGTCACCACCACCACTTCGGCCTCCAGGTCGATGCCCCAGGCCTCGTCGGCCACCAGCACCGGGTCACGCGGGCCGTAGAAGCCGGCGCTCACGCCCTGGTACATCAGGGGGTCGGAGTAGAAGCTTTCCGGCACCTCGGCGCCGCGCGCCTTGCGCACCCGCGCCACGTGCGGCAGGTAGGCGCTGCCGTCCACGAACTCGTAGGCGCGCGGCAGCGGCGAGGCAAATGCCGCGAAGTCCACCGCGAAGACCGGCTCGCCGTTGATCGTCTCGGCCGGGCTGAGCTGCAGCGCCTCGTACACGCCGTTCAGGCGCGGCGCGGCGTTGGACCAGTCTTCCAGCGCGCGCTGCAGCGTCGGCGCGATGCCGGGCACGCGCACGGCGCAGGTGAGGTCCTTGGACACGACGATCAGCGTGCCGTCGCGGCCGCCTTCCTTGAGTGAACCCAGCTTCATTCCATGACTCCTGTTGTACCGGCGCGGATCAGCCGCAGCCTTCGACGTAGTGGACCTGGGGCGGCACGCCGATGCGCCAGGCGGTGACGGCGCCTGCGGCGCTGATCTCGAACACCAGGCGCGCGGCGCTGCCATCGGCCGGCGTCACGATCAGGTTGCGGGCGCCTTCGACGTACTTGTGCGGCTGTTCTTCCACCGCACCCGGGAAAGCGGCCATCACGTCCATCGCGGTGGCGCCCACGGTGATGTCGCCCGGCGCCACGTGCAGCGGCACGTCCACGTCATAGCGCGCGAACTTGCCGTCCTCGAACAGGAATACGATGCCCCGGGCGCCTTCGGGCTGGGGGTCCATGAACAGCTGGTAGCAGGTGGCGCCTTCCGCCGGCGTGCCCGCACTGAGCGGACGGCCCCAGGACATGCGCACCTGCTCTTCGTTGGTGCCGAACTTCGCGGGACCGAAGCCTTCGAAGTTGATCACCGCCGGGTCGTTCTTCGCGGCGGCGGACGCGGGTTCGGCGGCGGGCTCGGCGGCAGGCTCGGCGGCGGGTTCGGGCGCGGGTTCGACGGCCGGGGCGACGGCGGCGGGCGCTTCGGCCGGGGCGGGCTCGGGCTTGGCGCAGGCGGCCAGCACCAGCAGGCCGGCGACAGACAGGGAAACGGCGAGGCGATTCATCAGCGTTGCTCCGGAGTGAAGTGGCGGGCCAGTCCCTGCCAGCACTGCTGATAGTCGGCCTGGCGGTGGCCGGCGTCCAGCGCCTGCCGGGTCGGCCGCAGCACCGCGCGCGATTCAAACATGAAGGCCATGGTGTCGGTGATCACGTCGGCCTTGGAGAGGTCGGCCCTGGACGCCTTGTCGAACGTCGCCGCGTCCGGGCCGTGGCCGCTCATCGAGTTGTGCAGCGACGCGCCGCCGGGCACGAAGCCCTCGGCCTTGGCGTCGTAGGCGCCGTGCACCAGGCCCATGAACTCGCTGGCGATGTTGCGGTGGAACCACGGCGGCCGGAACGTGTCCTGGGCCACCAGCCAGCGCGGCGGGAAGATGACGAAGTCCAGGTTGCTCACGCCCTCGCTGTCGCTGGGCGAGTGCAGCACCAGGAAGATCGACGGGTCAGGATGGTCGTAGCTGATCGAGCCGATGGTGTTGAAGCGGCGAAGGTCATATTTGCACGGCGTGTAGTTGCCGTGCCAGGCCACCACGTCCAGCGGCGAATGGCCGATGTCGGCGCGCCACAGGCCGCCCTGGAACTTGGCCACCAGCTCGAACGCGCCGGTCTGGTCTTCGTAGGCCGCCACCGGCGCCACGAAATCGCGCGGGTTGGCCAGGCCATTGCTGCCGATCGGACCCAGGTCGGGCAGCTTGAGCATGGCGCCGAAGTTCTCGCACACGTAGCCGCGCGCCTGGCCGTCGGGCAGCGACACGCTGAAGCGGATGCCGCGCGGTATCACCGCGATTTCCTGTGGCTCCAGTTCCAGCACGCCCATTTCGGTGGCAATGCGCAGGCGGCCCTGCTGCGGCACGATCAGCAGCTCGCCGTCGGCGTCGTAGAAGTAGCGGCCCGCCATGTCCTTGTTGGCGGCGTACAGATGCACGCCCGCGCCGGTGCCCGCCTCGGGACCGCCGTTGCCGGCCATGGTGAACAGGCCATCGAGGAAATCGGTCGGCGCCGAGGGCATCGGCAGCGGGCTCCAGCGCAGCTGTTCGGGCGTGACCGGGCCGTGGCCGAAATCATTGTGGAATCCGCCGTGCGCCAGGGCCTGGAACTTGCCATGCAGCGCCGCCGGGCGGACGCGGTACAGCCAGCTGCGCCGGTTCACCGCACGCGGCGCGGTGAACGCCGTGCCGGAAACCTGTTCGGCATAAAGCCCGTAGGGCGCGCGCTGGGGCGAGTTGCGGCCTGCCGGCAGCGCACCCGGCAAGGCTTCGGTTGCGAACTCATTGCCAAAACCGGACTGGTAGCTGAGCGTCATGTCGTGGTTTCCAGGAAAGCTGTGTTGCCGTGGCTGGGGGTGTCGGTCAGAGCACGCCGCGGCGCATCTGGTCGCGCTCGATCGATTCGAACAGCGCCTGGAAGTTGCCCTCGCCGAAGCCTTCGTTGCCCTTGCGCTGGATGATCTCGAAGAAGATCGGGCCGATGGCGTTCTGGGTGAAGATCTGCAGCAGCTTGCGCTGCTTGGTTTCCAGGTCGGCGTCGATCAGGATCTTGTTGGCGCGCAGGCGGGCCACGTCTTCGCCGTGGTTGGGCACGCGCTCGTCGATCACGTCGAAGTAGGTGTCGGGCGTGTCCAGGAACTGCACGCCCTGCTCGCGCATGGCCTCCACGGTGGCGTAGATGTCGTCGGTGAAGCAGGCGATGTGCTGGATGCCTTCGCCGTGGTAGGCGTCGAGGTATTCGTTGATCTGCGACTTGGGGTCGTTGGACTCGTTGAGCGGGATGCGCACCACGCCGTCGGGCGCGGTCATGGCCTTGCTCACCAGGCCGGTCTTGGCGCCCTTGATGTCGAAGTAGCGGATCTCGCGGAAGTTGAACAGGCGCTCGTAGTAGTCCGACCACTTCTGCATGTTGCCGAAATACAGGTTGTGCGTGAGGTGGTCGATGAAGGTCAGGCCGAAGCCGACCGGGTGCGGGTCGGCGCCCGGGATCGGCGCGTAGTCGTCGGCGTACACGTCCTGGCCCGACGGCACCAGGTACAGCATGCAGTCGCCGATGCCCTTCACCACCGGCGTGGCGACGGCACGGCTGTCGGCCTTGTGGCCGATGGCTTCGCCGCCGTTGCCGATGACGGTGTCGAACACCTTGTCCACGGGCATGTCGAAGCGGATCGCGAAGCCGCTGGCGCAGGGGCCGTGGGCGATGGCGAAATCGGCGGCGAAGCCGTCGGGCTCTTCGTTCACCAGGTAGTTCACGCCGCCCTGGCGGTAGACCGTGATCTCGCGGGTCTTGTGCTTGAGCACCGCGCTGAAGCCCAGCTGGCGCAGATAGCCATGCAACATCGGGCCCTGCCCGGCCGGCGCGGCGAATTCGACGAACTCGAAGCCGTTGATGCCCATCGGGTTGGCGAAGGTGGTGGGCTGCATGCCCAGGTTCGGGGCGTGGGTCTGGGGCTGAGCGCTCATGGCGTCCTCCGGGAAGGGTTCGGCGGCTTGCGCCGCAGGTCCCGACGTTATAGTTTCATATGAAACCATTTGCAAGGCGCGGCGCCACATGCCCCAGCGGGACATCCTGGACCTGGAACACTTCCTGCCCTACCGGCTGTCGGTGCTGTCGAACCGCATCAGCCAGGACATCGCCCGCCTGTACGCCGACCGATTCGGGCTGGGCATCACCGAATGGCGCGTGCTGGCCGTGCTGGGCCGCTACCCGGGCCTGTCGGCCAGCCAGCTGGCCGAGCGCACCGCCATGGACAAGGTGGCCGTCAGCCGCGCCGTGGCCAGCCTGCTGGCCGCCGGCCGGGTTACCCGCGCCACCCACGGCGACGACCGCCGCCGCTCGGTGCTCGAGCTGTCCGAAGAGGGCCATCGCGTGTACGCGCAGGTCGCACCGGCCGCGTTAGCCTATGAGCGTCGGCTGCTGTCCAACCTGGGCGCCGACGACCGCGCCGCGTTGTCCCGCCTGATTGACCTGCTGGGCGACGCGGAAGAAAAAACCCAGTAAACGGACGTCTCCCGCATGGGCTACCTGCGCTGCCTGCAAGGCATCGGTTCGGGCATCGAATACTCCGCCGAAACGCCGATGAACCTCGACCCCGCCGACGGCCGTCCGGTGCAGATGGTGCTCGACATCGAACGCCTGGCGCACGACAAGCCCAACGCCGGCTGGTATGACCCGTCGCGCCCGGACCTGTGGCGCTTCGGCGCCCTGATGCCGCTGGACATCACCGACCCCGCCGACGCCGCGCACATCGTGGCGCTGGGCGAAGGCCACACGCCGCTGCTGGACTACTCCGACCACGCGCTGGCGAAAAGCGCCGGCCTGGTGCTGCAGCTCAAGGACGAGGGCAAGGCCTGGCCGGGCTTTGGCGCCAACCCCACGCAGAGCTTCAAGGACCGCGGCATGGCGATGGTGGTGGCGATGGCGCGCCGCCATGGCCTCACCCGGCTGGCCGTGCCCACCCAGGGCAATGCGGGTGATTCCCTGGTGCGCTACGGCCTGGCCGGCGGCCTGGAGGTGGTGGTGGCCATGCCCGACGACACCCCGATGCCGATCCTGGGCCAGGTGGCCGCCATGACCCGCCTGCACCCGGGCCGCGTGCACCTGGAGCTGGTGAAGGGCACCATCCGGGAAGCCGCCGCACTGCTCAAGGCCAATTACTGGAACAACGGCTGGTTCAACGTGGCGACGTTCCAGGAGCCGGGCTGGCGCATCGAGGGCAAGAAGACCCTGGGCCTGGAGATGGCCGAGCCCGCTCGGGGCGAAACACGCTGGTCCCTGCCCGACGCCATCGTCTACCCCACTGGCGGCGGCACCGGCGTGCTGGGCATGGCCAAGGCCTTCGACGAACTCGAGGCACTGGGCCTGGTGGATTCGCGCCGCCCGCGCATGATCTGTGTGCAAAGCGAAGTCACCACGCCGCTGGTGCGCGCCTTCGACGAGGGCGCGCTGGACACCCACGCGCTGCCGCAAACCGGCCCCACGCTGTCCACGGGGTTGAACGTTCCGGCCGGCGTGGGCCAGTTCCGCGTGCTGCAGATTATCCGGGCGACGCAGGGCGCGGCCGTGGCGGTGTCCGAAGCCGACACTGCCGCCGAACTGCACCGGGTGTGGGCAGAACGTGGCCACTGGATTTCGCCCGAAGGCGCCGCTTGCCTGGCCGCCCTGCCCCAGCTGCTTGACCGGGGCCTGGTCAGGCGCGGCGAGCGGGTGGTCGCGGTTAACACCGGCTCACTGGAAAAATACCTGCCCGACCTGCGGCACCTGCTCTGAACCCGACCCAGGCCAGGCGGCCTGGGCGCCACACCCTTACTTCACGCCGTGCATCAGCTTGTTGATGAGCGGAGCGAACAGCAGGAACGTCGCGCCGAAAGCGAAGCCCACCACCGCGATCTGGGTGTAGGTGGCCGCGTACTGCTCGATGCCGCCCACCCCGCCGCCGCCCGAGGCCAGCGCCGCCACCGCGCCCGCCACGTAGTTGCCGATCGCCGTGCACAGGAACCAGGCGCCCATCGCCAGCCCGGTGTCGCGCGCCGCGGCCAGCTTGCTCACCATGGACAGGCCGATCGGCGACAGGCACAGCTCACCCATCGTGTTGATCATGTAGGCCAGCGCCAGGACCTCCCACGGGATGCGGCCGTTGCCGTCCACCAGCGCCCCGATGCTCCACACCAGCACGCTGAAGCCCACCGCCACGAACAGCACCGCGATGCCGAACTTGCGCGGGATGGACGGGTTCATGCCGCGCGCCTCGAGCCTGGGCCAAAGCCAGGCGAACACCGGTGCCAGCGCGATGATGAACACCGGGTTGGCCGACTGGAACAACGTGAAGTCGAACGGCGTGTTGACGTGGTCCTTGGCGAAGAAGTTCAGCGACGACCCCGCCTGCTCGAACATGCCCCAGAACAATATCTTGGCCAGGAACAGCAGCAGCATCGCGATGTAGCGGTGCAGCTGCACCTTGTCGCCGCTGCGCACGCCGGCCACGATGAAATACACCGTCAGCGCCAGGAACATGCCGCCCAGCAGCCAGGCCACCAGGGATTTCTGGCTCAGCAGCAGGTACACCAGCGGTACCGCCACCAGCGCGCCCAGCACCACCACCAGCACGCGCGCCGCGCCGTTGCCGTCGGCCGGCGCCTGGCCGATCGTGCCCATGCGCGCGATGCGCCACTGGAACACCGCCAGGCCGATCAGCATGCCGATGCCCGCGGTGAAGAAGCCCCACTCGTAGCCGAAGCGCGAGCCCACCAGCCAGCCGCAGACCAGCGGCGCCAGCGCGCCGCCGGCGTTGATGCCCATGTAGAACCAGGTAAAGCCCGAATCGCGCCGCACGTCCTCGGGCGCGTACAGCCGCCCCACCATCGTGGAGATGTTGGGCTTGAACAGCCCGTTGCCCACCACGATCAGCGAAAGGCCCAGAAGGAACCAGCGCAGGTCCTTGATCAGCAGCAGGAACAGACCCGCCGCCATCAGCAGGCCGCCGATCACGATCGCGCGCCGGTAGCCGATGTACCGGTCGGCGATGAAGCCGCCGAAGATGCCCGTGGCGTAGATCAGCGCCGTGTACGCGCCGTACGTCAGCGCGGCTTCGGCCTTGGCCTCGCCCTCGGGCAGCATGCCGAAGAAGGTGCTGGCGACATACACCGCCAGCAGCGCCCGCATCCCGTAGTAGGCGAAGCGCTCCCAGAACTCGGAGTGCACCAGCTGCCACAGGGCCGTCGGGTGGCCGAAGGTGTCGCCGGCCGGCGGCGGCACGAAAGGGGCGTTGGAATTGACGGGTGCGGCCATGTCGGGATTCCCGTGGAATGAAAAAACGCGGCCCGGAAACCCCGGCCCGCGTGTTGGCTTTTCGCTGCGCAGGCGCTTACT
>NZ_JAIBFH010000252.1 GCF_019459675.1 Arenimonas sp. | reverse complement strand
CCGCCCGGCGGCCTTCTACCCCGGCCGCACCTTGAATAACCTCACGGCCGCCGGCGCCGGCGCCGACCACCCGTTCATGGCGCACGTGAAGGAAAGCCGTTATCTCAAGGCTGTCTTCTGCCGCGTCGAATAGTCCTTTCCTTCCCGCACACGGGCCGGCTGCTGCAATGACCTCCATGCCTGATTCCCTGGACGCCGTCTGGACCCACGCCTGGGCACGGTTGCTCGCGGGCGCGCGCGGGCGCAGCGACCCCTTCCACCAGGGCGTGCTGGCCTCGGTGTCGGACGCGGGCCCGGAGGCGCGCTATGCGGTGCTGCGTGCGGTGGATCCGGCGGCCGGCACGGTGGCTTTCCACACCGACGGCCGCAGCCCGAAGTTCGCGCAGTTCCAGGCCGACCCCCGCACCGCCTGGTGTTTCTTTGGCCACGGCGAACAGGTGCGGCTGTCGGGACGGGTTTCGCTGCATGCCGACGACGGCGATGCCGACGCCGCCTGGTCCGCCAGCGGTCGATCCGCGCGCCAGAACTATGCCGGCGCGAACGCTCCCGGCACCGGCGTGGCCGAGCCCGGCGAAGGCGGGCCGCCCAGCCTGCGTTCGACGCCGCTCGACGCGGCCGGCCTGGCCCAGGCCCGCAGCCATTTCGTTTTCGCGCGCATCCAGGTGCAGTCGCTGGACTGGCTTTCGCTGTCGGCCGCGGGCCACTGCCGCGCCCGCTTTGATCGCGGTGACGACCGCTGGCACGCCCGTTGGCTGACGCCTTGAGCGTCGCGGCCTTCGGCTAGACTGCGCGCCCGCTCCCCGGACCCCGCCGCTTGGACGCTCCCACCCCCGCTGCCGCGCCGCCGGTGCGCCGCGCTGCGCTCGCCTTCATCTTCGTCACCATCCTGGTGGACGTACTGGCGTTCGGCCTGATCATTCCCGTGCTGCCGCAGCTGCTCAAGCAGCTCAGCGGCGGAGTGCTTGCCGACGCCACGGTGTGGCACGGCCTGTTCGCCACCGGGTTCATGGTGATGCAGTTCTTCTTCTCGCCGATCCAGGGCGCGCTGTCGGACCGGTTTGGTCGCCGGCCGGTCATCCTGGTGTCGAACGCGGGCCTGGCCCTGGACTTCGTCATCATGGCCCTGGCCAATACGCTGCCGCTGCTGTTCATTGCGCGGCTGGTGTCGGGCGCCACTTCGGCCAGCTTCAGCACCGCCAACGCCTACATCGCCGACGTCACGCCGCCGGAAAAACGCGCCGCGGCGTTCGGCCGGCTGGGCATGGCGTTCGGCATCGGCTTCACCGTGGCGCCCGTGATGGGCGCCTGGCTGGGCGCGGTGGACCTGCACCTGCCGTTCTGGGTGGCGGCCGGGCTTTGCGCGGCCAACTTCTGCTACGGCTGGTTCGTGCTGCCCGAATCGCTGCCGCCGGAGCGCCGCGTGCCGTTCGAGTGGCGTCGCGCCAACCCATTGGCTTCGCTCAAGCTGCTGCGCGCGCATCCCGAGCTGTTCGGCCTGGCGGGCGTGAGCTTCCTGATGGCGATGGCGCACCTGGTCTACCCCACCACCTTCGTGCTCTACGCCGACTACCGTTTCGGCTGGGGCCTGGAGATGGTGGGCTGGACGCTGCTGCTGGTCGGCCTGCTCACCATCATCGTGCAGGGCGGGCTGATCGGCCGGATCTCGCGCACCTTCGGCGACCGGCGCACCCTGCTGTTGGGCGCTACCGCTGGCGGCGTCGGCTTCGCCGGCTATGCGCTCGCGCCCACCGGCTACTGGTTCTGGGCGGCGATGCCGATCGCCGCGCTGTGGGCCATCGCCGGGCCGGCCGCGCAGTCGCTGATGACGTCGCGCGTTTCGGCCAGTGAACAGGGCCGGCTGCAGGGCGCCATCGGCAGCCTGAACTCCATCGCCGGCATCCTTGGCCCGACCCTGTTCACCCAGACCCTGGCGACGGTGGCGGTGAACCAGGTGCAGGGTCCCCTGGCGGGCGCCACCTTCTGGCTCGCCGCCGGCCTGGTGTCCCTGGGCGGCCTGCTGGCCTGGCGCATCACCACGCGGGACTGACATCCGCGGGGTTACGATCATCGCCCAACCAACGAGACCCCTGCCATGACCGACCCCGTATCCCGCGACCAGGCCGAAGATGCCGTCCGTATCCTGTTGCGCTGGGCCGGGGAAGACCCGCAGCGCGAGGGCCTGCTCGACACCCCCAAGCGCGTGGTCAAGGCCTACGGCGACTGGTTCAGCGGCTACGCCGAAGACCCGCGCGAATTCCTCGCACGCACCTTCGAGGAAGTGGCCGGCTACGACGAGATGATCGTGCTGCGCGACATCGAATTCGAATCGCACTGCGAACACCACATGGCCCCCATCATCGGCCGCGCCCACGTCGGCTACCTGCCCGCCGGCAAGGTGGTGGGCATCAGCAAGCTGGCGCGCGTGGTGGAAACCTACGCCCGCCGCTTCCAGGTGCAGGAAAAGATGACCGCCCAGATCGCCCGGTGCATCCAGGACGTGCTGCAGCCGATCGGCGTGGCCGTGGTGGTGGAAGCCAAGCACCAGTGCATGACCACCCGCGGCGTGCACAAGACCGGCGTCAGCATGGTCACCAGCAAGATGATGGGCACCTTCCGCACCGACCCGATGACCCGTGCCGAGTTCCTGGACGTCATCGCGGTGAAGCGCGGCGGCTGATACCCCGCGCCCCCCAGCCCACCC
>NZ_JAIBFH010000366.1 GCF_019459675.1 Arenimonas sp. | reverse complement strand
CCCGCGCCCGCGCGGCCGCCTGGCGCGCCTCTTCGGTGTCGGCTTCGACGAACTTGTCGATGCCGTGCACCAGGGCGTGGCTGATGCGGGCGTCCACCGGCGCATCGCGCCAGGCCAGGTCTTCGGTGCGGACTTCGCCCTTCTTTGACTTGTGCTTGTCGGCCTCGGCCAGCAGGCGTTCGGTGCCGTCGGCGCGGCGGTTGAGCACCACGTCTTCCACGGCGTCGCGCAGCGAGGGTTGGATGTCGTCATACAGCGCCAGCGCGCCGGCGTTGACGATGCCCATGTCCATGCCGCCGCGAATGGCGTGGTAGAGGAACGCCGCGTGGATGGCCTCGCGCACGGCGTTGTTGCCGCGGAACGAGAACGACACGTTCGACACGCCGCCGGAGATGTGGCTGAGCGGGAAGCGCTTCTTGAGCTCGGTGGCCGCTTCGATGAAGGCCACCGCGTAGCCGTCGTGCTCCTCGATGCCGGTGGCGATGGCGAAGATGTTGGGGTCGAAGATGATGTCCTCGGGCGCGAAGCCCGCTTGGTCCACCAGCAGGTGCCAGGCGCGCGAGCAGATCTCAACCTTGCGCTCGTAGGTGTCGGCCTGGCCCTGTTCATCGAAGGCCATCACCACCACCGCGGCGCCGTGGCGGCGCACCTTGGCGGCGTGGTCCAGGAACGCCGCTTCGCCTTCCTTCATCGAGATCGAGTTGACGATGGCCTTGCCCTGCACGCACTTCAGGCCGGCTTCGATGACGCTCCACTTGGACGAGTCGATCATCAGCGGCACGCGGGCGATGTCGGGCTCGGCGGCCACCAGGTTGAGGAAGCGGGCCATGGCGGCCTCGGCGTCCAGCATGCCCTCGTCCATGTTGACGTCGATCACCTGCGCGCCGTTTTCCACCTGCTGGCGCGCCACGGCAAGCGCCTCGTCGTAGCGGCCCTCAAGGATCAGTTTCTTGAACTGGATGGAGCCGGTGACATTGGTGCGTTCGCCGACGTTGACGAAGTTGGTTTGCGGCGTGATGACGAACGGCTCGAGGCCCGCCAGCCGCGTGAACGGTTCGATGGTGGGGACGGCGCGCGGCGGCAGGCCGGCCACGGTGCTGGCGATGGCCGCGATGTGCTCGGGCGTGGTGCCGCAGCAGCCGCCAACGATATTGAGCAGGCCGGCCTCGGCGAACTCGCGCAGCGTGCCCGCGGTTTCATCCGGGCCCTCGTCGTAGCCGCCAAAGGCATTGGGCAGGCCGGCGTTGGGGTGGCAGCTGATGTGCGTGTCGGCCACCTGGGACAGGATGTCGATGTGCGCGCGCAGGTCGCGCGCGCCCAGGGCGCAGTTCAGGCCGATGGAAATCGGCCGGGCGTGGCGCAGCGAGTACCAGAACGCCTCGGCGGTCTGGCCCGACAGCGTGCGGCCACTGCGGTCGGTGATGGTGCCCGACACCATCACGGGCAGGCGCGCGCCCAGCGCTTCGAACAGCTCTTCGAGCGCATACAGCGCCGCCTTGGCGTTGAGCGTGTCGAAGACGGTTTCGACCATCAGGATATCGGCGCCGCCCTCGACCAGGGCGCGGCCGGCTTCCACGTAGTTGGTGACCAGTTCATCGAAATGCACGTTGCGGAAGCCGGCGTCCTCGACCTTGGGGCTGATGGACGCCGTGCGGCTGGTGGGTCCCAGCACGCCGACCACGTAGCGCGGCTTGGACGGGTCGGCGGCTTCGAACTCGTCGCAGCAGGCGCGCGCCAGGCGCGCGGCCTCGCGGTTGAGCTCAGGCACCAGGTGTTCCAGTCGGTAGTCGGCCTGCGACACGGCGGTGGAGTTGAAGGTGTTGGTTTCCACCAGGTCCGCACCCGCCGCGAGGTAATCGCGGTGCACGGCGGCGATGATTTCCGGCCGGCTCAGCGTCAGCAGGTCGTTGTTGCCCTTCAGGTCGCCTGCGGCGCAGCCGCAGTGCGGGCCGTGTTCGTGGCCCTGGGAGAAGTGCAGGCCGTCATAGCCCTGGGCGAAGCGCTCGCCGCGATAGCCGGCCTCGTCCAGCTCGTAGCGCTGGATCATGGTGCCCATGGCGCCGTCCAGCACCAGGATGCGCTGGGTCAGGGTCTGGAGCAGGCGCTCGGTGCGCGCGGGCTGGTGCCAGGGCAGGGTCTTCAAGGCTTGCGTGCCAGCAGGGTCAGTACTTCGAAATGGGGCGGGCGCTTCTCACGCGTCACCGATTCGCAGACGGTGACTTCCAGCCCCGCCTTGTCGGCGTAGCGGCGCAGGTCCTTGGCGGTGAAGCCCAGGTTGACGTGGCCGTAGGGCGTCACGGCCGACTGGTGTTCGTGCTTGCCCAGGCAGGTGGCGACCAGCCGGCCGCCCCGGCGCAGCACCCGGGATGCCTCGACGATGGCCTGGCCGGGTTTGCTGGCGTAGGTAAGCGCATGCATCAGCAGCACCAGGTCGAAGCTGTTGGCCTCGAAGGGCAGGGCCTGCATGTCGCCCTCCAGCACTTCCACGTGGCGGTATTTCTTCAGGCGATCGCGGGCCGCGCCGACCACGCGCGCGCTGGAGTCCACGCAGACGTAGCGACGGGCATGCGGCGCCAGCAGTTCGGCCAGCACGCCGTCGCCCGAGGCCACGTCCAGCACGTCGCCGGGTTCGAGCAGGGGCAGGGTGGACCGGGCCAGCGCTTCCCAGGTGCGGCCCGGGGAGTAGTGCCGCTCCATGTCGCCGGCGACCGAGTCGGCCCAGTTCTGGTCGCTGGCGCGCGTGGCCAGGATGGCCGGCAGCCGCTCGGCGTCCTGGCGCAGCAGCGGGTCGTCGGTGCTGTCGCGCAGGGTTTCCCAGAGCCGGCCTTCAGCCGGGTCCAGCGACTCGGCGTTGAAACGGTAGTAGGCGCTGACGCCGGCGCGGCGGTCGCGCACCAGGTCGGCTTCCTTGAGCTTGGCAAGATGGGTGGACACGCGCGGCTGGGCCAGGCGGGTGATGCCCGACAGCTCGGCCACGGTGAGCTCTTCGCGCTCAAGCAGGGCCAGCAGGCGCACCCGCGTGGGGTCGGCCAGGACCTTCAGGCAGGCCGACCAGGCGTCCAGATCCATGCTTCATCCTTTCATCCGGATTTAAAGATATCGAGAGGTTAGGCGCGGTCGCCAGGGGCGTCAAGGCGCGCCGTGAAAGGCTTCACGCCCCGTCCACCTGTTCGGACCGGTGCGAGCCGCTACAATTGCGTACTTACCCGTATCGAATAGAGGGCTTGCCGTGGACTTCCGATTCACCGAAGAGCAGCTGATGATCCAGGACGTCGCCCGGCGCATCTCCCAGGAGAAAATCGCGCCCAGCGCCGAGCACCACGACCGCACCGGCGAGTTCCCGCTCGAGAACATCCGCACGCTGGGCGAGAACGGCCTGATGGGCATCGAGGTGCCGGCCGAATACGGCGGCGCCGGCATGGACCCGATCAGCTACGTGCTGGCCATGATCGAAATCGCCGAAGCCGACTGCGCGCACTCCACCATCGTGTCGGTGAACAATTCGCTGTTCTGCAACGGCATCCTGAAGTTCGGCACCGAGGCGCAGAAGCAGCTTTACGTGCGTGCGATCGCCGAGGGCCGCGAAATCGGCGCCTTCGCGCTGACCGAGCCGCAGTCGGGCTCGGACGCCACGGCCATGCGCTGCAAGGCCGTGAAGCAGGACGACGGCACGTACGTGATCAACGGCAAGAAGAGCTGGATCACCTCGGGCCCGGTGGCCAAGTACATCATCCTGTTCGCCATGACCGACCCGTCCAAGGGCGCCAAGGGCATCACCGCCTTCATGGTGGACACCGCCAAGCCGGGCTTCCACCGCGGCAAGACCGAGCCCAAGCTGGGCATCCGCGCCTCGGCCACCTGCGAAATCGAGTTCCAGGACTACGTGGCCAGCGCCGATGAGGTGATCGGCAAGGACGGCGAGGGCTTCAAGATCGCCATGGGGGTGCTGGACGCGGGCCGCATCGGCATCGCTTCGCAGGCCGTGGGCCTGGGCAAGGCGGCCTACAAGGCGTCCCTGGCGTACGTGAAGGAGCGCAAGAGCTTCGGCCAGCCGATCGGTTCGTTCCAGATGATCCAGGCCAAGATTGCCGACATGAAGTGCCGCCTGGACGCGGCCGAGATCCTGACCCTGCGCGCGGCGTGGGCCAAGACCGAGGCCGAGAAGGTCGGCGGTCGCTTCAGCACGGAAGCCTCGGTGGCCAAGCTGACGGCGTCGGAAGCGGCGATGTTCATCACCCACGCGGCGCTGCAGATCCACGGCGGCATGGGCTATTCGAAGGAAATGCCGCTGGAGCGCTATTTCCGCGACGCCAAGATCACCGAGATCTACGAGGGCACCAGCGAGATCCAGCGCCTGGTGATCGCCCGCAACGAGACCGGCCTGCGCTGAGCCATCTGCGCCGCTTGCACCACGAAAAGCCCCGCTCCGGCGGGGCTTTTTGTTGAAGCCAGGTCCCACTGGCGCGGTTTTCGTTCGCCGCGCCTGGTTTGCGCCCGTGCCGGCATGCATTCGCAGCAGACCCTCGGGTGGGCGTATTGTGTCCGCGACGCCATGGCCGATCGGAGCCGCCTCGTGTTCAAGCCAAAAACCCTGCTGTTGGCCTTTATCGCCGGCTTCATCGCCACCCTCGTGTTCCATCAGGGCCTTCTGCAGTTGCTGCACCTGGCAGGAACGGTTCCGGTGGCCGCATGGAACATGGATCCGGCGCCACCGCTGGGCGTTCCCAAAGTCATCTCCCTCGCGTTCTGGGGCGGGTTGTGGGGCATCGCGCTGTGGGCGCTGATCCGTAAACGCAACGGCCTGGCGCACTGGCTGCTGGCGATTGTGCTGGGTGCACTGCTGCCCAGCCTGGTTGCATGGTTCGTGGTGTTTCCGATCAAGGGCATCGCGCTCAGCAGCAGCCTGGTCGTCGGCGCGCTGATTCTCAACGGTGCGTGGGGCCTGGGTGTGGCGCTTTGCATGCGACTGTTCGAAAAGCGCGCCTGAATCCCACCCGTCGGCGCGCGTCGCCGGACCCGCGCCGTACGCGGCCGTATGCCAATCCCAGCTGAAGGAGAGCATCGGGGCGGGAAGGGTCGGGTGGCGCGCGCCCCCCCCCCGGGGGCGCGCGTCCCGGCCCCCGCGCGTACGGGGGCCTTTTCCAAACCCCACCTTACGCAGAGCATGGGGGGGGTACGGGTGGGGTGGCCCGGCGACCGGCGCCGGGGCTACAATTCCGCACCTTTTTTCGTCCTGCGAGAACGCGGTCAATGAACGCCCACGCCCTGGCCTCCGCCGATACCCTCGATGCCGTCATCGCTGCACTCCCGGCAAGCTTGCCAGCCGCGGAAATGGGCCTGCTGGAGGAGTTCACCCGGCGCTTCTTCGAGCGGCTGCCGCAGGACGAACTTGAAGCCCGCGAACCGGCCGACTGGGCCGCCGTGGCGCAGTCCTTCCTCCGCTTCGCCCGCCAGCGTCCGGCCGGTGTACCCAAGATCGCCGTCAGCAACCCCACGCGCGCCGCAGACGGCTTCGACAGCACCCATACGCTGGTGCGCATCGTCAACGACGACATGCCCTTCCTGGTGGATTCGGTGCGCATGGCGCTGTCGCAGTTCGGCGCCACCCTGCACCAGATCGCGCATCCGGTGATGGCGCTTGGCCGCGACGACGCTGGCCAGCTGCTGCACCTGGGCCAGGGCCCGGCCGAATCCCTGATGTACCTGGAAATCGACCGCCAGGCCGACGCCGAGGCGATGGCGGCGATTGAAGACGCGCTGCGCAGCGCATTGGGCGACGTCCGCGAGGCCGTGAGCGACTGGTCGGTGATGAAAGATAAGATGCTGCGCATCGCCGAAGAGTTCGACACCCGTGCGATGCCTTTGGACGCCGACGGGCGCGCCGAGGCACAGGCCTTCCTGCGCTGGGCCGCCGACAACCACTTCACCTTCCTGGGCTATCGCGAATACGAAGTCACCGACCGCCAGCTCACCGCGGTGCAGGGCAGTGGCCTGGGCCTGATGCGCGGCAAGGACCACCTGGTGCAGCCGCGCCCGATCACGGGCCTGGCCGCGGCCGACCTGGAGCCCGGCGCGTCGCTCGACGCGCTGATCCTCACCAAGACCAATGCCCGTTCCACCGTGCATCGCCCCGGCTACATGGACTACATCGGCGTGCTGGTGTTCGACGAGGCCGGCCGCGCCGTGCGCGAACAGCGCTTCCTGGGCCTTTACACGTCCAGCGCCTACAACCGCCGCCCCTGGGAAATCCCCCTGGTCCGCCAGCGCCACGAGTCGGTGATGGCGGCGTCCGGTCTGTCCGTCAACAGCCACAGTGGCAAGGCGCTGCGGCACATCCTGGAGTCGCTGCCGCGCGAGGAGCTGTTCCAGTCCAGCGCCGAAGAGCTCGAGCGCACCGCGATGGGCATCCTGGGCCTGCAGGAGCGCGCCCGCACCCGCCTGTTCCTGCGCCGCGATCGCTTCGGCCGTTTCTTCTCGGCCCTGGCCTACATTCCGCGCGACCGCTTCAATACCGGCATCCGCCAGCGCATCGAAGCCCTGTTGATGCGCGAATTGAACGGCGAGCGCCTTGACCACAGCGTGCAGATCGGTGAATCGCCGCTGGCCCAGCTGCACCTCGTCATCCGTCCCAAGGCTGGCGCCAAGGTGGAGTTCGACCAGGAACGCCTGGAGGCCGAACTGGCCAGCATCGTGCGCGACTGGCACGACGAACTGCGCGAGATCCTGGTGCGCGGGCAGGGCGAGGAAATGGGCCTGCGCCTGTTCCAGCGCTATGGCCGGGCCCTGCCCACCAACTACAGCGACGCCGTGTCGCCGCGGCTGGCCGCCGACGACGTGCTGCAGGCGGCGCGCCTGGCCGGCCCCGGTGACCAGCGCATTTCGTTCTACCGCCACGGCGACGACCTGCGCCTGAAGCTGGTGCGCCGCAGCGGCGACGTGGCGCTGTCGGACGTGCTGCCGGTGATGGAAAACCTCGGCCTGCGGGTGCTCACCGAGCATCCCTACGAGTTCGAGGTTGAAGGTGAGAAGGTGTCGATTCAGGACTTCGAGGTGCAGTCGCGCCGCGGCGAGATCGACGTGGACGCCGCGCGCCTGCCGTTCGAAGAGGCGTTCACCGCCATCTGGAGCGGCAACGCCGAGAACGACGGCTTCAACCAGCTGCTGCCCAGCGCGCGGCTGGAGTGGCGCGACATCGCCATGCTGCGCGGCTACACCAAGTACGCGCTGCAGACCGGCGTGCCGTTCTCGCAGCCGTACATGGAAGAAACGCTGCAGCGCTACCCGGTGATCGCGCGCCTGCTGTTCGAGCTGTTCGCCGCGCGCTTCGAGCCCGGCCGCGAAACCCCGATGGACGCCGCGGGCCAGAAGGCACTGCACGACCAGATCGCCTGGCTGCTGCCCAAGGACCAGCGCGAAGCGCTGGACACCATCCCGCAGGAGATCGCCGCGGCCCATGCCCTGGACCGCACCGCCCAGATCGACGCCTGCGTGGACGCGCTCGAGATCCTGCTCGACGCGGTGGTCACCAGCATCGATGATGACCGCATCCTGCGCGGCTACATGTCCCTGATCAACGCCACGCTGCGCACCAGCTTCTACCAGGTGAAGGACGGCGGACCGCGCGATTACATCAGCTTCAAGTTCGATCCCGCGCTGGTGCCCGACCTGCCCAAGCCGCGCCCGTACCGCGAGATCTTCGTCTACTCGCCGTTCGTCGAGGGCGTGCACCTGCGCTTCGGCCCGGTGGCGCGCGGCGGCCTGCGCTGGTCCGACCGCCGCGAAGACTTCCGCACCGAGGTGCTGGGCCTGGTGAAGGCGCAGATGGTGAAGAACACCGTGATCGTGCCCGTGGGTTCCAAGGGCGGCTTCGTGGTCAAGCGCCCGCCCGTGGGCGGCGACCGCGACGCGCAGCTGGCCGAGGGCATCGCCTGCTACAAGCGTTTCATCAACGGCCTGCTCGACATCACCGACAACCTGGTGGACGGCGAAGTGGTGCACCCGCAGGACGTGGTGCGCCATGACAACGACGACCCCTACCTGGTGGTGGCGGCCGACAAGGGCACGGCCACCTTCTCCGACATCGCCAACGGCATTTCGGCCGAACACGGCTACTGGCTGGGCGATGCGTTCGCCTCGGGCGGCTCGGTCGGCTACGACCACAAGGGCATGGGCATCACCGCCCGCGGCGCGTGGGAGTCGGTGAAGCGCCACTTCCGTTCGCTCGGCATCGACTCCCAGAACCAGGACTTCACCTGCGTGGGCGTGGGCGACATGTCCGGCGACGTGTTCGGCAACGGCATGCTGCTTTCGCGCCACATCCGCCTGCTGGCGGCGTTCGACCACCGCCACATCTTCTTGGACCCGAACCCCGAGTCGGAGCGCAGCTTCATTGAACGCCAGCGCCTGTTCGCGCTGCCGCGTTCAAGCTGGGAAGACTACGACCGGTCGCTGATCTCCGCGGGGGGCGGCATCTACCCGCGCGGCGCCAAGTCCATCCCGGTCTCGGCGCAGGTGAAGGCGGCCCTGGGCATGGACACCGATGCCGACCAGGTGACGCCGACCGAGCTGATGAACGCCATCCTCAAGGCGCCCGCCGACCTGCTGTGGAACGGCGGCATCGGCACCTACGTCAAGGCCGCGTCCGAAACCCACGCCGACGTGGGCGACCGCGCCAACAACGGCCTTCGCGTCAACGGCGGCGAGCTGCGCTGCCGGGCGATAGGCGAGGGCGGCAACCAGGGCATGACCCAGCGCGGCCGCATCGAAGCCGCCAACGCCGGCGTGCTGGTGAACACCGACTTCATCGACAATTCCGCCGGCGTGGACACCTCCGACCACGAGGTGAACATCAAGATCCTGCTGTCGGCGCCGGTGGCGCGCGGCGAGCTTTCCCAGGCGCAGCGCAACACCCTGCTGGCCAGCATGACCGACGAAGTGGGCGAGCTGGTGCTCAACGACAACTACCGCCAGAACCAGGCCATCAGCCTGATGGAGCGCATGAGCGCTTCGCGCCTGGGTTCGTTCGGGCATTTCATCCGCACCCTCGAGGCCCAGGGGCTGCTTGACCGCGCCATCGAGTTCCTGCCCACGGACGCCGAACTCAGCGACCGCAAGGCCCGCGGCCTGGGCCTGACGCGCCCCGAGCTCTCGGTGCTGCTGAGCTACGACAAGATCGTCATCTTCAACCAGATGCTCGATTCCGACGTGCCCGAGGACCCGTACCTTTCCAAGGAGCTGGTGCGTTACTTCCCCAAGGCGCTGCAGGAAACCTACGCCAACGACATGGAGAACCACCGCCTGCGCCGCGAGATCATCGCCACCGCAGTCACCAACTCCACCGTGAACCGCATGGGCTCGACCTTCCTGCTGCGCATGCAGGAAGACACCGGCGAAACGCCGGCGCAGATCGCCAAGGCCTACACCATCAGCCGCGAAGTGCTGGACGCGCGCGAACTGTGGGCGGGCATTGATGCCCTGGACCTGAAGGTGCCCGAGAGCGCCCAGCTCGACGCGCTCACCGGCATCTGGCACCTGCAGCGCAACATGACGCGCTGGCTGCTCAACCGCCCGGGCGAGTCGCTGGACATCGCGCAGAAGGTGGAACGCTACGCCGGCGGCGTCGCCGAGCTGCGCGGCGCGCTGGCCCAGGTGCTGCCGGGCGAAGCCCGCGGCGAATACCTGGCCGACGTGGCGCAGTGGCGCCAGCTGGGCTTCCCCGAAGACCTCGCGCAGGCCTTCGCCAGCCTGCCGTTCCTGGCCTACGCGTTGGACATCGTCGAAGTGGCGATCGAACAGGGCCTGGCCGTGCGCGACGTGGCGGCGGCTTATTTCGGCCTGTCCGACGCGCTGCACACCAAGTGGCTGATGGACAGCGTGGAAGGCCTGCCGGTGGACGGCCGCTGGCATGCCCAGGCCCGCGGCGTGCTGCGCGACGAGCTGCAGGCCCAACAGCGCGCGCTGGTGGGCCAGGTGCTGGGCACGGCTTCGGCCACCCGCCAGCCGCAGGCGTTGGTGGAGGCGTGGCTGTCGCGCGACGACGCCACCCTGCGCCACACGCTGGCGATGTTCGCCGACATGCGCAACCTGCGCGGCCTGGACTATCCGACGCTTTCGGTGGCGGTGCGCCGCCTCGCACAGGTGGTGGCGGCTGGCGCCGGCCGATAGGAATCAGTGACGAAGAATAAGGGGCTGAACAGGGCAGGCGGCTGCGTTGCTGCCCTGTCGCTTCTTGTTTGCGGCCTTCTGGCGGCAATATTCCCGCTGCCATGGGCATGCAGTAAGCTGAGGCCATGAGCCTGCCTGCCCAGCCCCGCATTGCCTTCCTCGCCAGCCCGGCGCCCGAGGCGCAGGCGGCGCTGGCCAAGCTGACCGCCGCGCATGGCTCGATCGCACCTGGCGATGCCGACGTCATCTGCGCGCTGGGCGGCGACGGCTTCATGCTGCAGACCCTGCACCGCCACGGCCCGCTGGGCATCCCGGTGTTCGGCATGAAGCTGGGCACGGTGGGTTTCCTGATGAACCAGCACCGGCCCGAAAGCCTGATCGAGCGCCTGCATGCCGCCGAAGCCGCCGTGCTGCGGCCGCTGGAAATGGTGGCCGTCACAGAGTCTGGCGCCACCGTCACTTCGCTGGCTTACAACGAGGTGTCGCTGCTGCGCCAGACGCGCCAGGCGGCGCACCTGCGCGTGCATCTCAATGGCCAGGTGCGGCTGGAGGAACTGGTGTGCGACGGCGCCCTGGTGGCCACGCCCGCCGGCAGCACCGCCTATAACTTCAGCGCCCACGGCCCGATCCTGCCGCTGGGCTCACAGGTGGTGGCGCTGACGCCGATCGCGGCCTTCCGCCCGCGGCGCTGGCGCGGCGCCATCCTGCGCGCCGACACCGTGGTGAAGCTGGAGGTGCTGGACGGTTACAAGCGCCCGGTCAGCGCCACCGCCGATTCGCACGAAGTG
The DNA here is from genome assembly GCF_019459675.1 of Arenimonas sp. Classification (GTDB taxonomy): domain Bacteria; phylum Pseudomonadota; class Gammaproteobacteria; order Xanthomonadales; family Xanthomonadaceae; genus Arenimonas. The sequence goes on along the minus strand of NZ_JAIBFH010000366.1, from coordinate 21,297 downwards.
CGCGACGTGGCCGAAGTCACCGTGCGCGAGTCGAAGGAGCGCACCGTCACCCTGCTGTTCGACCGCGAGCACAACCTCGAGGAACGCATCCTCAACGAACAGTTCCTCACCTGAGCGCTCTCACTCCGTGAGACCGGCACGGCGCACACTGCCCCCATGAGCCCGCTATCCGCCAAGCCTGAGAACCCCGCCGAACGCCTCGTGGTGGCCATCACCGCGCGCGCCCTTTTCGACCTGGAGCACAGCCACGCGCTGTTCAACGCCGACGGGCTGGAGGCCTATGCCCAGTTCCAGCGGGCGCGCGAGAAAGACGTTCTCGCGCCGGGCATGGCCTTTCCGCTGGTGCGCAAACTGTTGGCGCTCAACGCCGGCGCGCCGGCTGAATCGCCCCGCGTGGAAGTGGTGCTGCTGTCGCGCAATTCCTCCGACACCGGCCTGCGCATCTTCAATTCCATCCGCCACTACGGCCTGGGCATCGTGCGCGCGGTGTTCACCAGCGGTGCCGAAACCTGGCCCTACATCAAGCCTTTCGGCGCCCAGCTGTTCCTGTCGGCCAACCCGGCTTCGGTGCGCAGCGCGCTGGAACACGGCTTCGCCGCGGCCACCATCCTGCCGGCCACCGCCTACGAGCCGTCGCACCCGCAGCTGCGCATCGCCTTCGACGGCGACGCGGTGATCTTCGGCGACGAATCCGAACGCGTTTCGCAGACGTCGGGGCTGGCGGCGTTCCACAGCAATGAGTCCAGCCGCGTCAACGAGCCCCTCTCGGGCGGCCCGTTCCGTGGCTTCCTGGCAGCACTGCACGAACTGCAGGCGGCCTTCCCCCCGGGCGAGGAATCGCCGCTGCGCACGGCCCTGGTCACGGCCCGCTCGGCGCCCGCGCACGAGCGCGTGATCCTCACCCTGCGCGAGTGGGGCGTGCGCCTGGACGAAGCCATGTTCCTGGGCGGCCGCGACAAGGGCCCGTTCCTGGAGGCCTTCGGCGCCGACATCTTCTTCGACGATTCCCGCCACAACATCGAAAACGCCAGCCGCCACGTCGCCACCGGGCATGTTCCGTTCGGCGTCACCAACGAAGGCTAAGGATTGGTCCAGGTCTTCACGACTCACTGGGCATCTGAAGCCTGCCAAGCTATACCGTTCGCCGAAATTGTTGCTCTCGCGTTCTGAGCCCGGCAGGGAGGGCGACGTCGGGTCTACGCGCAGGTTAGTCCCTGTCTTCCTATCTTCAGTCTCAAGAGGTTGCCAGCAGCCAAGCTGACCAGAATGCGAGTTACCCCGCCGTATGCGGCCGTTTCGTTCACCCAGACGTTTGTTGCTCGCTGGGCGCGCCAAACGCTGATCCCGCCTTCATCACGGACCCAGCGCAGACCGCATAGATCCTTGTCAGCTGCGTCGCCGCTCTTGAACTCTTCCGTGAGTATTACGCTTCCCTCAAGAGTCTCGTTGTTCTTCAGAAACTCTTGGATGTCTGGCTTGCCATCAGGAACGCACATGCCTTCGTCATTGCAGATCTCATCGTTCGCGCAGTCCGCGTCGGAATCGCAGGCCAGGATCGCTGGGGAAGCGAGAATGAGGAACGAAAGTGCTATCGCGAGTCTTGGTTTCACCAGAGTTTCCCTGTGTCGAGTTGATGAAGTGAGTTTGAAGCCCATCTACCAAACATCCGGACAAAAATGACCGGAAAAACACATAAGCGGCGCCATAGCGGTGAGCCTGGAAGCCAAGACTTTTCGTGAGCTTAGACTGGTCGCCTCAGGCAGACAATCCGTCGCAGCCAGGCCCCGCACTGGCTGTTTGCCATTGGTCGGCCTGGTGGTTGGTGCGGCCCATAGCCTTGGGGGCACCGCCAGCCAGAGGCCTGTTTCAGCTCTGGCGTGCCCTCAGAGGCGTTTGCCGCCGCAGCGCATAGACAACCCACGCCACCACGGTCACCGCCGCGCCCAGCAGGAACGCCAGCCTGCCGCCGCCGGCGCTTTCCCACGCCAGCGCCGCCATGCCCGCGCCCAGCACGCCGCCCACGCCGGAGCTGAAGCCGTAGAGCAGGCTCTGGCCGGCGGCGGCGCGCTTGCCGGGGAAGAAGGTCGACATCTGGCGCATGACGCAGGCGTGGAAGACCGCGAAGCTCAGCGCGTGCGTGCTGGCGGCCAGCATCATCACCGGCAGCGAGTGTGCGAACAGCGCGGTGACGGTCCAGCGCACCACGGTCACCGCCATGCACACCATCAACAAGCGGCTGGCGCCAAAGCGCCCGATCAGTTTCGGCGCCTGCCAGAACATCGCGATCTCAATCAGCACGCCGATCGCCCACAGCATGCCGATGGCCGCGCCCGAATGCCCGGCCGCCTGCATGTGCAGGGTGTAGAAGACATAGAACGGCCCGAAGCCGACCTGCATCAGCAGCGCCATCAGCAGGAAGCGGCGCACGCCGGGGCGCTTCCACAGGTGGCCGGCGTCCTCCACGGTGTCCACGTGCGCGGGCGGCGTGTCGTGGCGGTGCGGCCACGCGGCCACCAGCATCGCGGCGAACAGGGGCAGGGTGAGCCACGGGAACGCGCGGTCGCCGAAATGGTCCATCAGCGCGCCATAGCTCGAGGCCACCAGCAGGAAGCCGATCGAGCCCCACACCCGCAGCCGCCCGTACAAATCGGTGCGCGGGCCCAGCGCGGTGAGCGTCATGGCTTCGAACTGCGGCATCACCGCGTTGTAGAACAGGCCGAAGGCCGCCATCACGCCCAGCAGCGCCCAGGCCGACTGTGTGAATAGGAATCCGGCGAAGCACAGCAGCGTCAGCGCGCAGCCGCCGACGAACCATTCGCCCGGCCGGGCACTGCGGCCCGACAGTGCCGCCCACACCGGCGGCGACACGATGCGGCTGCCGTACCAAAGGCCCAGCATTGCGCCGACCACGTAGCCGCTGTGGCCCAGGCCGTCCACCCAGCGCCCGATGTAGGGCGTGTAGGCGCCCAGCGCGGCGTAGTAGAAGAAGTAGAAAAGCGAGAAGCGCCGGAGGCTGGCGTCCATTCCGTGGCGGGTCCGAAAAGAAAACGGCCGGACCCGAAGGCCCGGCCGTCATGATCGCCGGTTTCCCCGGCCGCAGGAACTAGCGCTGGCGCGGGGCCACGCCGCGCACCGGCATCGCCGGCGCCGGCGCGATGGCCCGGCGCGGGGCCTGGCCTTCGCGCAGGGCCAGCTCACGCGTGTCCAGCGTGCCCATGCGGCTCTGGTCCTTGAGCTCCAGGAAGCGCAGCTCGTAGGGCGCGCCATAGCCCATCGGCACGTTCACCCTGCCGAAGGCCAAGGCCAGCTGGCGCTGGCCCGGTTCCAGCCAGTTGGCCATGTGCGCCTGCGAAACCGGGCGGCTGACGCCGTCCGGAGCCGTGGCATACAGCGTGCCGCGCAGCTCGTAACGCCCCGGAGCCGCCACCTGCACCGGCAGGTCGAAGCGCACGGCCGCGGCGTTGAAGCCGTAGCCGCCGTCCAGTTTCGCGGTCGGACGCGTCACTTCCACGGCCGTGTTGGCGTCGCGCTGCACGCTGGCGCCGTCGGCGAAGGTGCCGGCCGACAGCTGCACTTCCCACAGGCCCGGCTCGCTGCCGGCGTCGTCGGGCAGCTGCAGGCGCGCCCTGCCGCTGCTGAAGGCCAGGTCGTAGCTGCGGCCCGAGGGCGACACCAGCACGCCGGCCACCTGGTTGTTGGCCAGGGCCAGCGTGTCGTCGCCGCGCTGCATCGCCGCCGCCACTTCCAGCGTGTCGCCGGCCAGCACGCGGCTGCGATCAGCCTGCGCCCTGAACACGAACGGGCTTTCGGGCTCGTACACGTGCACCAGGTAGCGGCCCTTGGCGTCGGTCATCTGCACCTGGAAACGGCCCTGGCCCTGTTCCTTGGCCAACTGCACGATGGCCGAACCGTCCGGCACGTCCATGCCCGCGGCCTTGAGCTGCGCGGCATTGGTCTTGCGCTGGAAGCTTTGCGGCTCCGGGATCAGGCGGCCGTTCTTGAACATGCGCACCTGGTCGGGATCCACCGCGCGGCTACCCTGGGCCGGGCTGATGCGGATCACGGCGCCGGCGGCGGTGGTGTCGATGGCCAGGCCGGCCTGCAGTTCGCTGGCTTGCGCCACGGCCCAGAACTCGCGGCTTTCGGCAAGGAAGGGCGCCTGCGCGTCCAACACAGCCTCCGGATCGAGCGCCCAGGCGAAGGCGACGGGCTGGCGTTCGAATTCACCCACCGGCGCGGGCGCGGCCTGCAGGCGCGACGGCGACTGGTCGGCAGCGCCGGGCGGCAGCAGCGTGCCGGCCTGTGCGGAGAAAGCGACGGATACGGCGAGGGATATCAGGCAAAACGCGAGGTTCTTGTTCATGGCTCAGGACCTCATGTCGGTGCGCAGGATGTTGTCGAGGCCGAAGCAGGCCCGGCGGCTCTGGTTGTGCGACAGCGGTTCGCTGCCGGCCATGCGCGCCTTGTCCTGGAACCACACGCTGCCCGCGGCCGACTGGCTGGAGCACTCGAGGAAGCCGTCGGAACACGAGTTCAGCCACAGCTGCGTGGTCTCCAGGCCTACGTTCTCGATGTAGCCACCGCAGTAGCTGTCGCCGTCCCAGATGGCCGAGTCCACGTCGGTGCCGACCACGGTGCGGAACAGACGGGGCAGGGCCGGGCGGCCCGCGGTGCCCTGCAGCCAGTTGGCGTTGTAGCTGGCCATCCAGCTGGTCTGCTGCATGCGAACGGCGTCGTTCTTCTGGCCCACCAGCCAGCCCAGCGAGGTCTCGAAGATGTTGCCCGAGATCACCGCGTTGGCCAGCGGCGTGCCCGCCGACGAGGGCGCCAGCGCGTTCACGCGCACGGTCTTGGCGATGATGTTCGGGTAGCGGCTGTCCCAGGTCGGGTTGGACAGGATCCAGCGCATCACGTTGCCGCCGTTGCTGTGCGTGACCACGATCAGCCGGGTGATGCCCTGGGTGTTGATGAAATCCGTGAGCTGGCCCGCAAGGCAGCCACCGGCCGCCGCATCCCACATGTATTTGGTGAAGTCGCAGTTGATCACCACGTAGTTGGCCGGATTGACCAGGCCGCCGCGCACGTTGTTGACGAACTCGGGCTTCCAGTAATCGGCGGTGGCGTTGGTCTGCTTGCCGGTGCCGTGCACGAAGGCGACGCCGGTGTTGGCGCTGGACACGCTTGAAGCGGCTGCGAGGGCAGCCAAGAGTAGATATCGCACGATTCCCTCCCCAGAGATTCGATGCCTGACGCGGTGTTCCCGTCCCTGCGTAGCCCCGTCCAACAAAAAGCCGGCACTCCAATGCGCCGGCGTATGGTGGTTGAGACTACGGATAAAACCGTGACGGTCAACACATTTCGATGCTGCGCCGCGCCATTCCGGGCTAGGGCGTGGGCGATTGCGCCTGCAGCATGGCGGCCATTTTCGCGTGGATCAGCTGGATGGCCTTCAGCGGCCGCAGCATCACCTTGAACTCCACGATCCGGCCTTCGTCGTCCCAGCGGATCATGTCCACGCCGTTGACCACGATGCCGTCGATGGTGACCTCGAACTCCAGCATCGCGTCGTGCGGGCCGCTGACTTCACGCACGTAGCGGAAGCTTTCGTTGAAGAACACGTGGAAGGCCGCGGACAGGTACTGCGTGGTGACCGCGCGGCCCAATTGCGGCGTGTGCACCACGGGCGAGTGGAACACCACGTCCTGGGAAAGCAGCGGCGCGATGCCGCGCGTGTTGCGGGTGGCCACCAGGTCGTGCCAGCTGGCCAGGGTGTCGATGCTCATGCCAGGGCTCCGTCAGAATTCAAGGTCGAGGGACGCGCACAGGTAATCCACCAGCGGCGCCATGCCCGCGAAGCCGCTGGCCACGGCCTGGCGCAGCTTCGGGCCCAGCACCACGTCGTCGTCCAGTCCGGCGCCGGCGACGAAGTCCTTGCGCTTGAGGTCGTCGATCAGTTCGTGGTCGGCGGGGTAGCCGCGCGGCGGGCGAACCAGCGATTCGCCGGTGAGCTCGAACCTGCGCTTGAACGCCGGCGACTGCGTGGCGGCCTTCCAGCCCGAGGGGTTGTCCACCATGAAGCCGCGGATGCGGCGCTGGGTTTCGGGCTCGGGGTGCCACAGGCCGGCGCCGATGAAGCAGTTGCCGGGCTGCAGGTGCAGGTAGAACGAGGGCGCGGGCACGGTCTTGCTGCGCTCGTGGAAGAAGCGCGCGCCCGACCAGGTCTTGTAAGGCGTCTTGTCGTTGGAAAAGCGCGTGTCGCGATGGATGCGGAACAGCGAGCCGCCCACCTGCCGGGGGTCGGCGCGGTAGTGCAGGCTGATGCCGGCGATGTCGGGCTGCAGGTCGGTGATCAGCCGCAGGAAAGGCTGGCGCAGGTGCATTTCGTAGTCGGGCTTGTGCTCGGCGAACCACTCGCGTGAATTGTTGCGGCCCAGGGCGCGCAGGAACTTGAAGGTCTTTTCGCTGAAGTAAACGCTCATGCCAGTTGCCGCTCCAGGTCGTGGCCCCAGGCGTCCAGGGCGTCCAGCCAGGCCTGGCGGGGCCCGGGCTCGATGCCTGCGCGCAGTGAGGCGATCTCGGCGTAATAGCTCGTGAAATCGTACTCGGACAGGCCGTTTTCGCTGGCCAGGCGCGCGCGCCGGTAGTCGTCCCAGCGCTGCTGTTCGGCGGCATCGAGGCTGCCAGGCCAGTTGCGGGCGCGGTAGCGGAACAGCAGTTCGGCAAAGCGCGGGTCGTCGAAGTGCGGGCCGAACTCGGCCAGGTCGGCCGCGGCGGCGCTGCGCACGCGCGGGAACAGGCGTTTGTCGGCGTCGGACGGGAAGCCGTCGTACAGAGCGGCGTCGGCGTCGGCCGGCTCGCGCGCCCGCTCGGCGGCGAACACGCGGCGCACTTTCTCGGCCAGGCCGGGCGCCGCGCGCAGCTGGTCGGCTCGCGCCAGGCAGGCGTCGCGGTCGATGCCCAGGCGGACGAAGTCGGCGTCGCGCAGGTGCGTCAGCGGCAGCAGGATGGGGCACTTGTTGGTGTGCACTTCCTTGAGTCCGATGCGCCGTTCGCCTTCGGGCAGGTCGGCGGCGGGAGTGTACAGGCGGTCGGCGATGTCTTCGGGGGAAAGCGCCAGCAGCGCGGCCGGGTCCTCGTCCAGGCCGCAGACGATCACCCTTGAATCGATCTTGGGGTGCACGGCAATCGGCGCCACCAGCGCCGCGCAGTGGCGGCTGGCGGGGTACCGCGACGAAATGTGCAGCAGCGGCGTCATGTTGGCCACGTCCATCAGCGCGGCCACCTTGCGCTTGGCGCGCAGTTCGAAGGCGTAGTCCCACAGCTTGGGCTGGGCGGTCTTGAACCGGCGCGCCAGGCCGATCAGGGCGCGCACGTCGCTCAGTGCCTCGTGTGCGTCGCCCTCGCGCACGCCGTTGGCCGCGGCCAGGTGTTCAAGCTTGAAGCTGGGCGCACCGTCTTCGCGCAGGGGCCATTCCAGCCCCTCGGGCCGCAGCGCCTCCGCCAGCCGCAGGACGTCCAGCAGGTCCCAGCGCGAATTGCCGTTGCGCCATTCGCGTTCGTAGGCGTCGTGGAAATTCCGGTACAGCCCGAAGCGCACGAACTCATCGTCGAAACGGATCGAGTTGTAGCCCACCGCGCAGGTCTGCGGCTGCATCATCTCGTCGGCCACGCGGGCCATGAATTCGGCCTCGGGCAGGCCCTCGGCCAGCGCGCGCTGGGGCGTGATGCCGGTGATCAGGGTGGCGCCGGGCGACGGCAGCAGGTCGTCGGCGGGCCGGCAGAACAGGCTGATGGGTTCGCCCACCGGCCTGAGGTCGGCGTCGGTGCGGATGGCCGCGAACTGGGCGATGCGGGTGCGGCGCGGGTCGCGGCCGAAGGTTTCCAGGTCGTACCAGAGGAAGGAGGCGGCCATGGCGTCAGCGCGCGCGTCCGGCGGTCATGCCGGCACCGCAGGCAGCGGCGGCAGGCGTTCGCGCACCAGCGCATCGGCGTTGGCCAGGTCCACGTCCTGCAGCGTGGCGCAGCCGCGCGTGGCTTCCACCAGGATTGCCCGCTGCAGCTTGCCGCGCTCGAACGCGGTGGCGTAGGGCACGCAGGTGAAGCTGACCATCGAATAGCGCGGCACGAAGTGGCCCGGATGCCGGCGCGCCAGCGCCTGTTCCAGTGCGCGCTGCACGAGGTAGTCGGGGTCGTCCACGCTGTCGCGCATCTCGACGTAGTTTTCCAGCGCCATCGCCTGGATGGCTTCGGCGTTGGGCCGGCGCTCGGCCTCGAAGCCGGCGAAAGCGGTCTCGAAATCGGGGGCGCTGGCGATGTGGCGGTCCAGCGCCAGGCAGTCTTCGAAGGCGCAGTTCATGCCCTGGCCGTGGAAGGGCACCATGGCGTGGGCGGCGTCGCCCAGCAGCACGGCGCGCCCGTCCATGCGCCATCGCTGCAGGTGCAGCGTGCCCAGGCCGCTGACCGGGTTGTTGGTCCAGTCGGCGTCGAAGTCGGGCATCAGCGGCATCGCGTCGGTGAAGTCGCGCTGGAAGAACTCGCGCGCCGCGGTTAGGTCGGGCAGGGTGCGGAAGCTCGGTTCGCCCTGCATCGGCAGGAACAGCGTGACGGTGAAGGTGTGCTCGGTGTTGGGCAGCGCGATGCACATGTACCCGCCGCGCGGCCAGATGTGCAGGGCGTTGGGATCGGTCCGGAAGCCGCCGTCGGCGGCGGGCGGTATCTCGAGCTCCTTGTAGCCATGGCCCAGCGGCTGGAAGCGTTCCTCCAGCGCCACGTGCGGGCGCATGGCTTCGCGCAGGCCCGAGCCGGCGCCGTCCGACCCTATCAGGGCCTCGAACGGCTGCGGGCGCGCCGTGCGGTCGTGGTCGTTGACGAACAGGGCCACGCGTCGCTCGAAGTCCACGCTGTCCAGGCGCTGGTTGAAATGGATGCGCGCACCGGCCGCCTCCGCCGCATCCAGCAGGGCGATATTGAGCCGGCCGCGGTGCACCGACCAGATTACTTCGCTGTCGTCCAGGCCGTAGGGCTGCAGGGTGGGCGGGCCGCCGTCCTGCGGATGCACCAGGCGCCCGCGCATCATCACCGCCTGCGCCATCACCACGTCCTGCAGGCCGGCGCGCCGCAGCGCATCCAGGCCGCGCTCGGCCAGCGCCAGGTTGATCGACCGGCCGCCTTCATAGCCCTTGTTGCGCGGGTCGGGGCGCTTTTCATAGACGTCCACCGACCAGCCGCGGCGCGCCAGCAGGGTGGCCAGCAGGGCGCCGGCCAGGCCGGCGCCGATCAGGGTGAGTTTGCGGTCGGCGGAAGGATTCACGGGCTGCCTTGTTCGGAAGGAGTGGGGGCGCGCGACGCGGTCAGGGAAAGGAATCGCGGCGCAGGCCGGGGAGGTCCATCGCTAGCCGCCGGCCTCGCGCCACAGCACCACGGCCGCGGCGAAGCGGCGGACGTCGACGTGGCTGTTGTACAGCGGCGCCGGGGAAATGCGGATCACGTCGGGCTCGCGCCAGTCGCCGACGATGCCGCGTTCGGACAGGAAGTCGAACAGCGCGCGGCCGCGTTCGCGCCCGCCCGCCACCCGCAGCGACAGCTGGCAGCCGCGGCGCGCCCGCACCGCCGGGGTCACCACCTGCAGCACGTCGGCGCAGTCGCGCCGGATCAGCGCCTCGAGATAGCCGGTGAGGCGCTCGGAGCGTTCGCGCAGCCGGTCCATGCCGGCTTCGGCGAACAGGTCCAGCGACACCCGCAGCGGCGCCAGCGCCAGGATCGGCGGGTTGCTCAGCTGCCAGCCGTCGGCGCCGGGCGAGGGCACGAATTCAGGGCCCATCTTGAAACGGCTGGCCTGGTCGTGGCCCCACCAGCCCGCGAAGCGCGGCACGTCGGCGTGGGCATGGCGTTCGTGCACGAAGGCGCCCGCAACGGCCCCGGGCCCGGAGTTGAGGTACTTGTAGCTGCACCACGCGGCGAAATCGGCGCCGCTGTCGTGCAGCTGCAGCGGCAGGTTGCCGGCCGCGTGCGCCAGGTCGAAGCCCACGGTGCAGCCGCGCGCATGCGCCAGCCGGGAAATCTCGCGCAGGTCGAAGGCCTGGCCCGTGCGGTACTGCACGCCTGGCCACAGCACCAGCGCCACCCGGTGGCCGTGTTCGGCCATCGCGCGTTCGATCGCCGCCATCGAGATCGTGCCGGCCGGTTCGTCGGGCACCACTTCAATCAGGTCGGTGTCGGGGTTGAAGCCGTGGAAGCGGATCTGCGACGCCACCGCGTGCCGGTCGGACGGGAATGCGCCGGCTTCGATCACGATGGCCGGTCGCTCGGCGGTGGGCCGGTAGAAGCTCACCATCAGGAAATGAAGGTTGGCGGTCAGCGAGTTCATCGCCACCACTTCCACCGGCTGGGCGCCGACGACGCGGGCCAGCGATTCGCGCACGGTCTCGTGGTAAGGCATCCAGGGGTGCTTGCCGCGGAAATGCGCTTCCACGCCCAGCGCGGCCCAGTCGTCCAGCTCCTGCATCAGCGCGGCGCGCACGGCGGTGGGCTGCAGGCCCAGGGAGTTGCCGCAGAAATAAGCCTGTTCGTGGCCCTCGTGCGTCGGAATGTGGAAGCGGCTGCGGAAGCCGCGCAGCGGGTCGGCGGCGTCCAGGGCCTCGGGCGCGGCGTCCAGGTCGAAGGCGCTCATGCAAACCTCGAAGCGGGCAGGCCCAGCCATTCCAGCGCCGTGCCGTGGTAGAGCCGGGCCTGTTCGGACTCGGTGAGGCCCAGCGCGGCGATGCTGGCGCCCGGCACTTGTTCGCCCAGCGGGAACGGGTAGTCGGTGCCCAGCATCACCCGCGGCACGCCGACGGTGTCGAGCAGGTAGCGCAGCGCGCGGTCGTCGGCGACCCAGGAATCGAAGTACAGGCGCGGCAGGTAGCTGCGCGGGTTGTGCGGGTTGTCGGTGGCCACCAGGTCGGGGCGCATGTTGAAGCCATGTTCGATGCGGCCGATGGTGTAGGGGAAGCTGCCGCCGCCATGGGCCAGGCAGATTTTCAGGCGCGGGAATTTTTCCAGCACGCCGCCGAAGATCAGCGCGCAGGCCGCGCGCGATTGTTCGGCCGGCATGCCCACCAGCCACGGCATCCAGTACTTGGGCATGGACTCGCTGCCCATCATGTCCCAGGGGTGCACCAGGATGGCGGCGCCCAGGTCCTGCGCCGCTTCGAAGAAGGGCAGCAGCTCGGGCGCGTCCAGGTTCCAGCCGCCGATGTGCGACCCGATCTGCACGCCCTGCAGGTTGAGCTGTTCCATGCAGCGCTCGAGTTCCTGCACCGCCAGGCGCGGCGACTGCATCGGCACCGTGCCGATGCCGGCGCAGTGGCGGCGGTGGTCGCGGCAGGCCTCGGCCATGTGGTCGTTCAGGGACTGGTGCAATTCCAGCGCGTGCTGGGGCTTGGCCCAGTAGCTGAACATCACCGGCACCGTGCTCAGCACCTGCACCTGCACGTCGAACTTGGCGTAGTCGGCGATCCGCTCGGCCGGGTCCCAGGTCTTGGACCAGATTTCGCGGAAGAACTTGCCGTCCTTGTAGATCCTCGCGCGCCCGTCTTCGTGGTGGATCACCGGGAAGCGCGGGTCGCCGTACTTCTCGGCCAGGTTGGGCCAGGTGCGGGGCAGGTAGTGGGCGTGGGTGTCGATCTTGAGCATGCGCGCAGTTTAACCCTTGCCGCCTAGGCGCCGGCCCGGGCCGCCAGCCAGGCGGCGAAGGCGGCGTAAGTGGGAATGCCGATGGCCAGGTTGAACGGGAAGGTGATGCCCAGCGCGGCGGTGACGCAGCGGCCTGCGTCGGCGCCCGGCAGCGAGGCGCGCACCGAGGCCGGGGCGGCGATGTAGGAAGCGCTGGCCACCATGGTGGCGAACACCGTGGCGCCGGCCGTGCCCAGGCCCATGGCCAGGCCGATCCAGGCGCCCACCAGCCCGTTGAGCAGGGGCAGCGCGGTGCCGAACACCACCAGCCGCAGCGCGCCGCGCTGAAGCTGCCGCAGCTGTCCCGCCGCCACCATGCCCATGTCCAGCATGAACAGCATCAGCATGCCCTGGAACAGCTGCACGTACATGGCGTCCACCGCCTGCACGCCCTGCTTGCCGGCGATGGCGCCGATGGCCATGCCGCCCAGCAGCAGGATGGCGGTGCGACCGGTCAGCACTTCGCGCACCTGGTGCCAGCTGGGCTTGCCGCCGCCGCGCGCCAGGCCGATGCCGATCAGGATGGCCGGGATTTCCAGCGCCACCAGCAGGGCCACCAGCACCGGTTCGGACGTCATGCCCGAGCGTTCGGTGAACTGCTGCGCGGCGATGAAGGTGACGGCCGACACCGACCCGTAGTGCGCCGCCAGCGCGCCCGCCTGCAGGGCGTCGTCGCGCAGCCAGGTCCGCGCCAGCCAGTAGGCAACGGCGGCGGTGGCGATGCCGGTCAGTACGGTGACCGCCAGCATCAGCGCCAGGTTGTCGGGCGCGTCCTGCCGCAGCGCCACGGCGCCCTTCATGCCGATCGCCAGCAGCAGGAAGATCGAAAGGTAGACCTGGATGGCCGGAGGCACTTCCAGGTCGCTGCGCAGGCTGCGGGCCACCATGCCCAGCACGAAGGCCAGCACCACGGGGGACAGCAGGTTGGCGGTGAGCAGATCGGTGGCGATAGGCACGGGTCAGGTCGACGGGTTGTAGCGCGCGGGCGCCGGGTTGAGATGGCCGCAGGCCGCGCAGGTGCGCAGGGACGGCGAGCGGTAGAAGCGGTCGAACACCGCGCCGAACTGGGTTTCGATGTTCTCCAGCGCGAAGAACTCTTCGTACAGTTTGTGGTTGCAGCGATCGCAGAACCACAGCAGGCCGTCCTTTTCATGCGGCAGCCGCTTGCGCTCGATCACCAGGCCCACGCCGCCGGCGCTGCGCTGGGGCGAATGCGGCACGCGCGGCGGCAGGTAGAACATCTCGCCGGCCTTGATCGGGATGTCGCGCGCGGCGCCGTCCTCCTGCACCCTGAGCACCATCTCGCCCTCGAGCTGGTAGAAGAACTCCGGGCCCTCGTCCCAGTGGTAGTCGGTGCGGGCATTGGGGCCGCCGACGATCATCACGATGAAATCGCCGTCGACGATGCACTTGTTGGCCACCGGCGGCTTCAGCAGGTGCCGGTGCTCGTCCACCCAGGCCTGCAGATTGAAGGCGGGCGTGAGGCTCATCGGTGGTTCTCCGGGAAGGCGGCGATGCACTTGAGCTCGATCGCGATCGGGGTGGGCAGGGCGGTAATGCCCAGCGTGGTGCGGCAGGGCGCCTTCTTGATGTCGGGGAAATACTCGGCCCAGACGCCGTTGTAGGCGTGGAAATCGCGCGACATGTCGGTGAGGTACACGGTGACGTCCGCCAGCCACTCCCAGCGGCAGTGGCTGGCCTCGAGCACGGCGCGCACGTTGCCGAACACCGAATGGCACTGGGTGACGATGTCGTAATCGATCAGCCGGCCGTCGGCGCTGTAGACGTTGCCGGGAATGGCGTTGCTGCCGGGCGTACGCGGGCCGATGCCCGACAGGAACAGCAGCTGGCCCACGCGGCGCGCATGCGGGTAGCGGCCCACCGGGTGCGGCGCGGTGTCGGTCTGGATGATTTCGCTCATTTGAGTGCCTCCCCGCTGCGGCGGATGGTGTCCATGGCCATGGCGTAGGCCACCGGCAGCTGGTCCATCGAGTCCACGCCCATGCCCAGTTCGCGCACCCGGCCGTCCAGCAGGGAATACACCCAGCCGTGCACGCTCAGCGCCTGGCCGCGCGCCCAGGCGTCCTGGACGACGGTGGTCTGGCAGACGTTGCTCACCTGTTCGACCACGTTCAGTTCGCACAGGCGCGCGTGGCGCAGCGATTCAAGGTCAAGTTCGGCAATCAGCTCGGAGTGCTTGTTGCACACGTCACCCACGTGGCGAAGCCAGTTGTCGGCCAGCCCGACCCGGGCGCCGGTAAGCGCAGCATGCACGCCGCCACAGCCGTAGTGCCCCACCACCAGGATGTGTTCGACCTTCAGCACGTCCACCGCGAACTGGATGGTGCTCAGCGCATTGAGGTCGGTGTGCACCACCACGTTGGCGACATTGCGGTGCACGAACACTTCGCCCGGCTGCAGGCCGGTGATCTGGTTGGCGGGCACGCGCGAATCCGAGCAGCCGATCCACAGGTACTTGGGCGCCTGCTGCTGCGAAAGGCGGCGGAAGAACTGCGGGTCCTGCGCGCGCATGGCGTCGGCCCAGGCCTTGTTGCGGTCCAGCAGTACCCTCAGCGGCATGTCCTATCCCAGGTCGATGGTGACGCTCTTGGCGTCGGTGAAAAACCTCAGCGCTTCCCAGCCGCCCTCGCGGCCCAGGCCCGACTGCTTCACGCCGCCGAAGGGCGTGCGCAGGTCCCGGTTCATCCAGGTGTTGACCCAGACCACGCCGGCGTCGAGGTTCTCGGCCAGGCGATGGGCGCGCGAGAGGTCCGACGTCCAGACGCTGGCCGACAGGCCGTAGGGTGTTGCGTTGGCCAGCGCCAGGGCCTCCTCGTCGGTGTCGAAGGCCTGCAGCGTGACCACCGGCCCGAAGATCTCTTCGGTGTTGGTGCGGCAGGACGGCCCCAGCCCCTCGATCACCGTCGGCGCGATGAACCAGCCGTCGCGGCAGCGGCCTTCGGGCTGCACCGCCACGCCGCCGCAGAGTACGCGGCCGCCTTCCTGGCGGGCCAGTTCGATGCAGGCCATCACCTTGTCGAAGTGGGCTTTCGACACCACGGGGCCCAGGTGGGTGGCGGCATCGGCCGGGTCGCCGACCACCATCGCCTGGGCCCGGGCGACCAGGGCGTCGCGGAACTCTTCGTAGTACGCGCGCTCCACCAGCAGCCGCGAGCCGCACAGGCAGATCTGCCCGGAGTTGAGGAAGGCCGAGCGCAGCACGGTGTCGAGCAGCCTGGCGCGCGGCGCGTCGGCGAACACCAGGGTGGCGTTCTTGCCGCCCAGCTCCAGCGAAGTCTTCTTCAGCGAGCGGGCGCAGCTTTCGGCGATGCGCACGCCCACCGCAGTGCTGCCAGTGAAGCTGATGGCCTTGACCCGCGGGTGGTCCACCAGCGCCTGGCCAACCACGTGGCCGCGCCCCAGCACGATGTTGAACACGCCGGCCGGGAAACCGATTTCGCGCGCCAGTTCGCCCAGCATCCAGGCCGTCACCGGCGTTACTTCCGAGGGCTTGCCGACCACGCAGTTGCCCGCGGCCAGGGCCGGCGCGAACTTCCAGGTGAACAGGTACAGCGGCAGGTTCCAGGGGCTGATGACCCCGACCACGCCCAGCGGCTGGCGCAGGGTGTAACTGACCACGCCCGGGGCGCCGTGCGATTCGCTGGCGAACTGGGTGGCCGCGGCGGCGAAGAAACGCAGGTTGGCCACCGCCCGGGGAATGTCGAGGTTTCGCGCCAGCGACAGCGGCTTGCCGACGTCGCGCGATTCGGCCGCGGCGAAATCGTCCACGCGGGCCTCCAGCGCATCGGCCAGGCGACCGATCCAGGCGGCGCGATCGGCGGCGGGCAGGGCGGACCAGCCGGGGAAGGCGACGCGGGCGGCTTCCACGGCGTCGGCCACGTCGCTGGCGCTGCCTTCGGGACAATGGGCGTAGGGCTGGCCCGTGGCCGGTTCGAAGACCTCCAGCCAGGCGCCCGCGTCCGCGCTGCGGGCCTCGCCGTTGATCAGGTGGGTAAGCCGCATTTCCATGGCGGCCAGCTTACCCGTGCAGGTGCCGATACGGACAGGTACTGATGCCCCGGAGCCAGCTCAGGACTGGCAGGTCTTGCACCAATACAGGCGGCGGCCACCCAGCTCGTGGCGCACCACCACGTCGCCGCACTGGCGGCAGGGCTCGCCTTCGCGGTCGAAGACCTCGAAGCGGAATCCGGCCGGCGTGTCGGTAAGGTAATCGGCGCTCATGCCGGCCGAGCGTCGGATGCCGCGGGTGGCGTAGCTGCGGCGCGGCACGTCCAGCAGGGCATGGGCCAAGCGTTCGACCTCGTCGTCGTCGAGGTCCTTGGGCGCGCGGTTGGGCGCGATGCCGGCCAGGAACAGCACTTCCGAGCGCAGGTAGTTGCCCATGCCGGCCAGGAAGCCCTGGTCGAGCAGCAGCGCCACCAGGGATCGCCCGGCGAAGCGCTTGCTGCGCAGGCGCTCGCCCACGGTGTCGGTGCCCAGGCGCAGGTCCAGCACGTCCGGGCCGAGCTTGGCCAGGAAGGGATGCCGCGGCAGGTCCTGCGTCTTCCACATTTCCACTTCGGACGCGGAGTACAGAAGGATCGCCTTCTTGCCCGTTTCCAGCGCCACGCGCAGCTGGCGCGTGGTGTCGGGCCGCTCGCCGGCCTTGGCGACTTTCCATACGCCGTACAGCTGGTTGTGCGAGTAGAGCGTCAGGCCGTGGTCGAAATGCGTCAGCAGGGCCTTGCCGTGCGGCTCGATGGCGCGGATTCGGTGGTCCACCAGGCTGCGCTGGTAGCGCTTGAGTTCGGGGAAGGCGAAGAACGCGCCGGTCAGCGGCTGGCCCACCACGGCCTTGGCGAGTTGGTCGGCGGCGCGGCGGATTTCAGGACCTTCAGGCATGGGCGCAGATTGCCGGGCGCGACGTGCAGGCCGCGTGTGGTGTCAGGCGCGTACCGGCGGCACGGCCTGGGTTTCGTGGTACTCGAAGCCCAGCGAGCCGTTTTCCACCCGCGCCACGCGGGCGTCCACCACCACGGCCGGGCCGGCCTGGATTTCGTCGAAGAAGACCAGGCGCACGATCTGCGCCACTTCCAGCGTGCAGTCGGCCGGCCGGAACAGGCCGCAGCCGCCCTCGGACAGGTCGGTGACTTCGCCTACCCAGGCCTCGTCGTCGCGCAGCACCATCACTTTGGCGGCAAACGGGACGCGGTCGTTCCAGCGGGCGTTGGCATCCATGCTAGTGACCTCAGAGCGAACGGGTCCTGCCGCCGTCGACGGGCAGGTTGATACCGTTAACGTAACCGGCCGAAGGAGAGGACAAGAACGCGATGGCGGCGGCAATTTCCGCCGGCTCGGCGAAGCGACCCGCCGGCACGGTGGCCAGCATGGCGCGCGCGATGTCGTCGGCCGGCTTGCCGGTTGCGGCGGCGCGTTCGGCCAGGATCTGGTCCAGCCGCTGGGTGCGGGTATAGCCCGGCAGCACGTTGTTGACCGTGATGCCGGACGGGCCGAGTTCGCTGGCCAGGGTCTTGGCCCAGGCGGCCACGGCGCCGCGGATGGTGTTGGAAACGCCGAGGTTGGCGATGGGCTCCTTCACCGAGGTCGAGATGACGTTGACGATGCGGCCCCAGCCGGCGGCCTGCATGCCGGGCAGCACGGCCTGCACCAGCACCTGGTTGGCCAGCAGGTGCTGGCGGAACACGGCTTCGTAAGTGTCGGGCGCGGCGGCGTGGGCCGGGCCGCCCGGGGGGCCGGCGGTGTTGTTCACCAGGATGTGCACCGGGAACTGGGCGCACAGTCCGGCCACGGCAGAAGACAGTCCGGGGGTGTCGGCGGCGTCGGCGGCCACGTGGCGGTGGTGCTGGCCGTCGTGAACGCGGGGCAGGGCGGCCGCGACTTCGGCCAGCCGTTCGGGCCGGCGTGCCAGCACGGTGACGTCGGCACCCATCGCGGCCAGGGCCTGCGCGGTGGCCAGGCCGATGCCCTCGGTGCCGCCGCAGACCAGCGCATGCCGGCCCTGCAGGACGCTGCTCACCAGTCCTTGCCCGACAGCGGGGTCTTGAGCGGCTGCATCATCAGTTCGCGCAGCGCGTCGTCGTCCTCGCCCTGCGGCGGCTCGATTTCCTCCAGGTCCAGGCCCCAGGCCTCGGCGTCGTCGGCGTCCATGCCGTCGAGCTCGCGGAAGTCGGCGTCCAGCAGCTGTGAGCGGGCGATGTCTTCGCTTTCGTAGATGTTGACCCGGCCGTCGCAGTCGAACACCTCGGCCACGCCGCTTTCCAGCACCCGCAGGCGCGACCAGACCAGCATGCGCGGCAGTACCGCCAGCCACCATTGGTCGCCGGTGGTGTCGCGCGGGTCGTAACCGTCGTTCTCGCTGTCGCTCATGGCCAACTCCCTACTGCATTGCGATCTGTATCACCAGGCCCACTGCCCCGATCAAGGCCAGCCAGCCGCTGCCGGCGGTGATGCCGGCGAAAAAGTTCAGGTTGCTGTCGTGCGCCGCGCGGTGCCGCCAGCGCATCAGCCACCAGCTGTAGCCCCAGCCGCCGTCTTCGGTGCCGGGTGCGAACGGAATCTTCCGGTCCAGCTGGTGGCGGAACGCCAGCACCCGGAAGCCGAAATGCGCCGGCGCGGCCGAGCCGGCCAGCCCCAGGAACAGGAAGATCAGCAGTGAACCGGCGCCCACGTCGGCCTCAGAACGTCGCCAGGCCGGGCGCGCGCGGGTAGGGGATGGCGTCGCGGATGTTGCTCAGGCCGCAGACGTAAACCACCAGCCGCTCGAAGCCCAGGCCGAAGCCAGCGTGCGGCACCGTGCCGTAGCGGCGGAAATCGCGGTACCAGCCGTAGTGCGCCGGGTCGAGGCCGAAGTGCGCCATGCGTGCGTCCAGCACGTCCAGGCGCTCCTCGCGCTGGCTGCCGCCGATGATCTCGCCGATGCCGGGGGCCAGTACGTCCATCGCGGCGCAGGTCTTGCCGTCGTCGTTCAGGCGCATGTAGAAGGCCTTGATCTGCTCGGGGTAGTTCATCACCACCACCGGGCGGCCGATGTGCACTTCGGTCAGCCAGCGCTCGTGCTCGGTCTGCAGGTCCAGGCCCCATTCCACGGGGAAGTCGAACTTGTGGCCCGACTTCTGCAGCAGGCGCACCGCTTCGGTGTAGTCGATGCGCTCGAACGGCGAATCGATGATGCCCTCGAGCTTGCTGATGGCGGTCTTTTCGACGCGCTCGGCGATGAAGGCCAGGTCGTCGCCGCGTTCGGCCAGCACGGCCTTGAACAGGTACTTCAGGAAGGCCTCGGCCAGGTTGGCGTCGTCGTTGAGGTCGGCGAAGGCGATTTCCGGCTCGATCATCCAGAACTCGGCCAGGTGGCGCGTGGTGTTGGAGTTCTCGGCGCGGAAGGTCGGGCCGAAGGTGTAGACCTTGCTCAGGGCCAGGCAGTAGGCCTCGACGTTGAGCTGGCCGGACACGGTGAGGAAGGTTTCCTTGCCGAAGAAGTCCTTCGAGAAGTCCACGTTGCCCTTGGCGTCGCGCGGCAGGCGCTGCATGTCCAGGGTGGACACGCGGAACATCTGGCCCGCGCCTTCGGCGTCGGACGTGGTGATGATGGGCGTGCTGATCCAGTAGAAGCCGTTCTCGTGGAAGAAACGGTGCACGGCCTGGGCCAGGCAATGGCGGATGCGGGTGACCGCGCCGAACAGGTTGGTGCGCGGGCGCAGGTGGGCTACGTCGCGCAGGAACTCGAGCGAATGGGCCTTGGGCTGGATGGGGTAGGTTTCCGGGTCTTCGACCCAGCCGACCACTTCGATGCCGGTGGCCTGGATCTCGAAGCCCTGGCCCTGGCCCTGCGACGCCACCAGCACGCCGTGGGCGACGACCGAGCAGCCGGCAGTCAGGCGCTTGATCTCGTCCTCGTAGTTGGCCAGGTCGGCCGGGGCCACCACCTGGATCGCCGCGAAGCAGGAGCCGTCGCTGACGTTCACGAAGCTCAGCCCGGCCTTGGAATCGCGCCGGGTGCGGACCCAGCCGCGGACCGTGACTTCAGTGCCCGGGGCGGTCGCCCCGGACAACGCCTGTTGGACGCTGACCACTGCCATGTTCTTGAATCCCGGGCGCTGGGGCCCATCTAGGTGAGGTCTGCAAGGATACCCGCAGGCGTGCATTCACGCAGCGGTCGTATACTCGACCCAGTCCCGAAGAGGTCCACCCCCATGGCCGTCACCCTCAGCCCCGCCGCCGTCGACCGTATCCGGACCTACCTGGCCGAAACGCCGGGCGGCATCGGCCTGCGCTTCGGAGTACGCAAGTCGGGCTGTACGGGCTTTGCCTACGTGGTGGACATCGCCAAGGCCGCCGGCCCCGACGACACCGTGTTCGAAACCGACGGCGTAGCCGTGCGCGTGGACGCCGACAGCCTGCCCCAGGTGGACGGCACCGTGATCGACTTCGTCAACCAGGGCCTGAACCAGCAGTTCGTCTTCCGCAACCCCCGGGTGTCGGCCGAGTGCGGCTGCGGCGAGTCCTTCACGACGGCTTGAGGCATTCGCCTCAAACCCCACGACCTGCTGCGCAGGTCGCGGGCCCCCGCTCATCACTGCCGATCCCCGCGCCTCCGGCGCGCCCCCTTGCCAAGGGGGCTTCCCCCTCCGGTGCGCCCGGCGAAGGGCTGCAAAGCCCGGCTGAAACGGTTTGAAGGGGCCTGCAAGTCCTTGAGTTGCGTAGGGAAGGGGGGTTCGGGCATAATTGCCGGCTCCCCGTCCTGGGGAGACCTTGCTCCACGGCACTTCGGCCGGGGGCTGCCAGGCCATCCCGGCCGCATCCACAAGGAAACAAAACCATGCGTCACTATGAAATCGTTTTCATGGTCCATCCGGACCAGAGCGAGCAGGTGCCGGCCATGATCGAGCGTTACAAGACGCTGATCGAGGGCGACAACGGCAAGATCCACCGTCTCGAAGATTGGGGTCGCCGCCAGCTGGCGTACTCCATCGACAACCTGGTCAAGGCCCACTACGTGATGATGAACGTGGAAGTCGGCCAGAAGATCCTGACCGAGCTCGTCGACGGCTTCCGCTTCAACGACGCCGTGCTGCGCCACATGGTCCTCGCCCGTGACGAAGCCGTCACCGAGCAGTCGATGATCATGAAGAGCAAGGACGAGAAGAGCGAGCGCCGCCCGCGCCGTGACGATGATGAGTCCAGCGTGGGCATTGCCCCGTCTGACGACGCTGCCTGAGACCGGAGACCCCTATGAGCAAGTTCTTCCGCCGCCGCAAGTTCTGCAAGTTCACCGCCGAGGGCGTGGTCGAGATCGACTACAAGGATCTCAACACCCTGCGCCAGTACCTGACCGAGAACGGCAAGATCGTTCCCAGCCGCATCACCGGCACCAAGGCCAAGTACCAGCGCCAGCTGCAGACGGCCATCAAGCGCGCCCGCGAGCTCGCCCTGATCCCGTACACCGACAACCACCAGAACTGAGCCGCGGCCCCCCGGCCGCCGGATGACCCCGCCCCACCCGCACCCCAAACATTGGGGGGCCCGCGCCCCCCGCAACGTACCGGTGCACCCCACAGCAAAATTAAC